>JBFIEP010000040.1:0-11891 GCA_041603335.1 Elusimicrobiota bacterium
GACACAACAAAAAAGGCCCCCGCTTTCGCGGGGGCCTTTTCTGTTAAGAATGGTTTCGATTAGAACAACGAATCCGGATCGTCCTGATCGTAGTACCACTCATCGGAATCTTCATCCGGCTTCTTTTTCACGCCGGTTGCATTCTTTATCCCCGCGAGGATGCCGGTGATATAAGTAACCGGCAGAACAATCCCCACGAATGCGGCGAGCCAAACAATCTGCCAAATGCGTGCGCCGACAAAGGCCAAGGCAGCTTTCAAGCTCGGACGCCCTGAGGGCTTGACGCTTTCATCCATCGCCGCCTTGAGTCCGGTCTTCTTAAGAACCCCGTTGAAGAATTTTTCACGTCCGATTTCGCCTTCAACCCACTCGTTGGAATGCCGCGCCCAACCCGCAAAGAAGCGCGTGATCTTGGCGTCTTCATCCATCTCATAAAGCGCGCCCCATGCCCAATTCAGCGGAGCCCGAACGAGAGCAGTGAGAAGCCCTGTGGCCAGTGAAAGCGCCGCCTCAAGGAGATACACAAGACCGGTCGGAACCCAAATCAGAGAAAGCCAGGTCGAGTTGCCGATAATCTTCCAAATGCTTCCCTCAAGATAATACTTCGCGTGGGAGCGCATATTTTTGCGGAAGTCCGTTTTCTCGCCCCAGAAGTCGTAGAACTTATGGAATCGCTTAACGCTCCACCAGCCGCCGGCGAACGCCGTGCCGATGCCGGTCCAGAACCATTTCGGAAGATGCATGAGCAGCAAGCCGCTCGACAGATAGGAGACAGCCATCAGCGCGGTCAGCCATCCGCTTGTCACGCCGACAAAGGAGAGTCCCGCACCCGTGAGAACTCCAAGCGCGCCCAAAAACGCTCCAATGTATTCCGGATCGTCTGCACTCCACCGCTTTCCTTGCTTATCCTCGGCGAGTTTCGAGATATTGTGAACAAATCCCAAACCGCTCAAGAGAGTCACAAGGCCGAACCAGAACGTATTAGACGTAACCGCCGCGGTGAACGAAGCCGCCCCGAAGGTCATATAAGGAACCGCAATTAAGGTCAAAAGACCAAAAGCCGCCATCGTCCAACCCGGAATTTGGCGCACGAATTTCGGCGTCGAAGCGGGCATCAACGGAATGCCCGACAACACCGCCGCTAGAATCACAAACGGAACGCCGATGAGCGGCGCCGAGAGAAGCGGAAGCCCGAAGAAATATACCGGCACGCCCACGAGCGCTGTCGCGACGAGGCCGGCGGGGATCATATCCGTCACAGGCTTGGTTTTATCGATCTCGGGCTTTTCAACCGGACTGTCGTCGCGGTCGATTTTCATCGAACGGGGGTGATGGATGCTTGAGTCGTATTCCACCCCCGCCGCTTTGAAGGCCTTAAAGAAGCCGCCGATATGCAAAAACGGCGTCGCGACCACCGCATAAGCCAACCAACCGAGCTGGAGCAAACGCAGCAGCGCGCCGGCGGTCCAACTCTTAACAGCATTCTCTGAGTTCGCACTCTTAATCAACGGCGTTGCGAGCCGATTATAAATGCTCTTTTTTGAACCCTGCGCGTTGAAAAATACGGTCCGGTTCCACGACGCGAAGAACTTAGTCGCGCGGCTTTTAGGCGCGAGAGTATGCGACGCTCCCCACAAGAACCTCGGAAGCGCCGAGACGGCTCCGAGCACGAGGCCGACTGCGATTCCGATCGTTCCCATCACCGCTTCGGCGATAAGAATCGGTGCCCAAACTGCGGCAACCTTCCAGAAATTCCACTTATTCAGCTCGAGCTTCTGCTCCGTCCAATACTCGAGACGATCGCGCATCACCGTATCGCGATGAATCGAAAGCGTGGTCCGCAGCGTGCCGCGCACGCTCCGGTAAAGCCCGTCTACCGCCGAAGAGATTCCCTCTCCGACCCAGCCCGGCAGATGCATAAGAAGCATCCCCGCGAGCGGGAAACTCAACCAGGTCGCACCCGTAACCGCCCAGACCGCCCAGGAAGACGCGCCGACTCCAAGAACCCCGACCGGGCCTAGCGCGACGAGGCCGACACCGGCAACCGCCGCCAATCCGCCGAAGAAGGCGGTCAGGACTTTTGCTTCATCAAAATACTCATCATCGGGCTGCGCGCCAAAACGAACCAGGCCCCAACCGCCGAGTGCAACGAGCGCACCCATCCAAAAGGGTGCCGTCGAGAGGGCTCCAAGACCCAGGCTCAGCAGTGCTGCTCCCGTTGAAAAAAGACCCAAGGCGGTCAAAGCGAAACCGGGAACACGACGGACGAGGCTGGAGGTCTTGCCGCCGAAGTACGGCATCGCCATCAGGCCCAAGCTAGCGGCGCCGATGAGATACCCGACGATCGAACCGCCTAAAACCAGCGGCGCTCCCAAAAATACGGCCGGCAACGCGGCTGCCGCCGTCGCGAAGATCCGAGCCGCGATCGGCGCGGAGTGACCTTTTTTAGCGGGCTTCTTTATTTCAACTTCAGTCTCCAGATTCGAAATTCCGGAAACCTTCTTAAGGAGAACCGGAATCTCGGCTCCCCCCGGAATCAAGGTGGTCCAGACCTTAAGTGAGGTCCCCTTGTCGCTCGACAACTTCTTTAAGGAGACATCTGAAAAATTGATATCGATCGAAACGTTCTCACCTTCTACCTGGTGAACTCCCTTAAACGTCCCATTTTCGAACTGCCACGTTCCGGTGTAGGGATTGCTGGGGTCTCCCCACACGAAGCTGTAAGTGCCGTCGGGTTGAATGTCGAATTCAAATCGAACCGGAGCCGGACCTTCAAAATCGGTTCGTCCCTGATACTTTCCGGGGACATCGGCTTCGGTCACGGCATCGGATTTAGCTTTATCCGCCGCGTTAAGACGCGAGGCATTTACTGACGAGAAACGGCCCGCGACCGGAAAAATCGATGCATCCCCTCTTTGCGCTTTAACACCGGTCAAAACGTTCTCCAGCGTCACGCCCATCGTGTGGGCATTTCCGACGGAGGCCTCGGAAACGCCTTCGATCGCCTTCAGAGACGTTTGGAACCCGACGACGGTTTTTCCGACAACGGCACGGGTCTTTGCGGCGGTCTTCGGTGAAATCGCGATGGATTCAGCCTTAGCAGCGGGCGCGACGGAAACCTGTTTTTCAGCAGCGATCGCAGCGGATTGAGCAACCGCACTCTTTCCGGAAGGAATCACGATATTGTCTAAAACAGGCAAAGACGTCTCGAGACTCGGAGCCGCCAAGGTCGCAGCCGTTCCAAGCGCCCCGGTCTGGGACAACCCGAGGGCAGCACCCGGGACAACGATCGTGGCGCCGGTCGTATTGGCCGTTGGGGCGGAAATGGTTTTTGCGAAGGCGTCGTAAGCACCAATACCGGGACTTAGGACGATAAGTGAGGTGGAAATCGAGACGGCGATGAGTCGTTTAAGCATACTGCTGCAGGCCTCCGTACATCATTTCACGGCTAAAATCCGTATCAAATTCTATTGAGTTTCCGCCGCAGGGCGAAGGGCCGGCAGACCCATCGTTTTTTGGGAGAGGGCCTATGAAAATTAGGACCCTGGAGGGGAGTGGGGCCTAGATTACCAGAACCACTGCGCCTGGGCGAAAAAAAGGTTCCCCAAGCGCCCGTATTCGCTCGTCGGAGTCCCTCCAAAACGCTGCCACCCGGCAGAAACGTGGAGTTCGCCCAACGGATTGTAGGCAATCGAGGGCGCTACAAAGTGGCTCTGGTCGTCCATATTAAACAAGCTGTACAACTCAACCTTCAGCAACGGATGAAGCTCTTTTGAGAGGCCGCTCCCTATATAGTTGCGGGCAAGGGAAACCTCACGCCCCGTGGCAAGCGAGGAAACATCATAATAGCGGGGGTCGGAGGGTCCCCTTCCATTATAGAGATACTCAAACACCCACCACAGATCCTTAAGGGGTGCCCAGAAGGGATCGGCCGAAAAGGAATACTCATACCCGGCAACGCCGCGAAAAAACGGATCCACAAACTGAAGATCGACAACGCTCCATTCCCCATGGAAATTTCCATCCATAAGATTCGAAGACCAGGCACCGCCCACCATCCAACTAGAGGTCGATCCAGCGACATGCCCCCCCAAAAGGGAAAGATCCGTTCCGCCGAAACTCCCCTTCAAGCGCGCCAACAAATCGGATTCACTCCAACGCTCGCCCAGCGTATAGGCGGCCTCCGCCGTTGCAAGATCCCCCATCCCGCGCCGAAGATGCAGTACATCCACACCGCGGCGTTCATTGCGTTCGACCGACGTCGGCTGATACGGGTTGAGGACATCCACCGGATTCCAAAGCTTGGCGGTTCCCCACGCGATCCGCTGCCGGCCAAACCGCAATCGGGCGCCGGCAAAGCGCGCTTCAATCCAACCCCGGTAAAGACGGTGGCGGTAATTCGCGTCGGTCCCCGAGGAAATAGACGGGGCTAAATTAAAATGACTCGGCGGTTCCGCCAATCCGAATTGCCGAAAATCCTGCGACTGCAATAAGGTTCCAAACCGCAGCTCATGATCGTAATCGACATGGGTCCGAAATGGACCGTGGGAGGCCTCTAGAGACAGCCGGGCCCGGGAAAGGTCGCTCCACACAGACGCGCGCCGAACCGGGGTCCTCTTGGTTTCATAGAGATTTTTAAGATAGCCCGAGGCCTCAAAATCGACAGCACCCGCCGATAGCGGCATCAGCGCCGCAAGCAGCAGACTTTTCACTTTTCGTGCTGAATCCGCCCGTCGCGAATTTCAATCACGCGGCGCGCGCTTTTAAGAACCCGCGGGTCATGACTCGAAAACAAAAACGTGGCTCCACGCTCTTCATTAAGCCGTGCCATTAGCTCCAAAAGACTATCGGCAGTTTTTGAATCGAGATTGGCCGTCGGCTCATCGGCGAGTACGACCATCGGACGATGGACCAGCGCCCGGGCGACGGCGACCCGCTGCTGCTGCCCCCCCGAGAGCAAATCAGGCCGGCGGTCGGCCTCCGGCGTTAGCCCGACCCAGCCCAAGGCCTCATAGGCCCGCTCACGCCGTTCTGCGGAGGGGATTCCCTGAAGAGACAATACGTACTCGACATTTTCAAAAGCCGTCAGGACAGGAATCAGGTTATACGCCTGGAAAATAAATCCCAGGGAGCAAAGCCGGAAATCCGCGAGCTCGCTCTCGTTCAGTGCTGAAACGTGGCGTCCCTCGTATAAAACCTCACCCTTCGTCGGGATATCAAGCGTTCCGATGATATTAAGAAGCGTCGATTTTCCCGACCCGGAGGGGCCCGCCAATGCGGTAAACTCCCCCCTAGAAATTTCCAAAGAGACAGAACGCAGCGCGGAAACGTCCAGGGCTCCTTCATAAACCTTCGATACCGATTTGACCTTTATGAGTGGTTCCACTTTATTCATCCTATCAAACGTGCCTCAACGCATCCGAAATCACCAGGCGGGCCCCGCGGACCGCCGGACCGACCGCCGCCGCTAAACACACGGCGAATAAACCCAAAGCGGACCAAAGGTGCATTGCCCACTGCGGCCGCATATAGATCACTTCATCAAACGGCATAAAATAAGACATCGCCTTTCCTAAGGGGAGGGCAAGACCCACCGATCCAAAAAATCCGATGGCAAGCCACCCCAATAACAATCCTCCGATCGTGCCGAGCAGACCCAAGAGGATCGCCTCCGCGAGCAGCAGCCGATAGAGGGTCGCCGGCCGCGCTCCGAGTGCCCGAATCACACCGAACTCCCGAATGCGTTCAAAATAGGACATCGAAATCGTATTGAGAATGCCCAAGCCGACGATCGAAAAAATAACAATAAGGATCACGATCAGGAGGGCATCCTGGAATTTTTTAATGCCGACGATGGCGGACCCGACTTCACCGTAGCTGTAGACGCCGGCGGTTTCCCCGCCGATCGCTTCAAAATGTTTTTGTGAAAATATTTCCGCACGGCCGGGATTTCCAAGTTTGGCGGCAATATAACTAACGGCGCCCTCACGCCCGCGGATACGCTGCGCAACCTCCAGAGGAATATACGCGATTTGCCCGTCGTAAGACGTAGAATCGGTTTTATAAATTCCCGCCAGACGAAACAATTCCGAGTTCATGCCTTCGCCCTTTTTCCGACTCTGGGCCATCACAACAATGCGCTCGCCCAACCGGGCGTCTAAATCCCGCGCGAGCTGCGCCCCCAATACAATATCCCGGTTTGATTTCCCGAAGTAGCGCCCCTCACGCATGTAATCGGGAATAATCGAAATCTGTTTCTCGGCGTCAGGCTCGATCCCCACGATCAAAACGCCGCGGGATGCCCCTGCGGAATATACCAGTCCGGTAAAAAGAAGCCGGGGCGCGACCGCTTTGACTTCAGGATCCGCCTGCAGCCGGGTGCGCCAAGGTTCTTGTGAAGGAAGCAACTGTTCCGGGACCTTGCGGTCGACAAGTTCTTTCCGCTGGACCTGAACATGGCCGAGCATCGCACCCGTCGCCTTATCGATCATTTGTCCTTGAAACGATTTCAGCAGACTTTGTCCAAACATGACCGCCGCAAGACCCGCCGAAATCGACCCAATCGTCAAAAGCGTGCGGCGACCGTTTCTCAAAAGATTCCGCCAAGCATAAATGAGCAAAATCATACGTGGCGCAAGGCCTCAACAGGCTTCAACCGGGAGGCGCGCAAAGCAGGAGGAATCCCGGACAGGATGCTTGTCGCAAAAACCGCGACAAAGGCCAGCGCATGTTTACTCCAAATAAACTCAAGGAACAGAACCGAATCGAAAGGCATGAAAAATCCAACCGCGTCGCCCAGAGGCAGCTCAAGGCCGTTAAGACGGAAATAAAGAATGAGCCCCCCTCCGACGATGCCCCCGAACAGGGCACCCAATCCTCCCAGCAGCATCGACTCGACAAGCACTAACGCCCTAATCGTTGAGGGGCGCGCGCCGATTGCCATAAGCAATCCAAATTCCCGGATACGCTCGAACATCGCCATAAGAAGCGTGTTAAGGATTCCCAGGGACACGATCGCAAAAATAACTACAAGAATAATCGACAAGAGGGCATCCTGATAATCCCTAACGCCGACAAGTTCCGGATCGACTTCCTCCCATGTCACGACATCGAGTGTCTTATTGGAAAGACCTGCGGCCAACAGCCCTTGGATCTCTCTCATCCGGTCGGTGTCCTCAAGCTTAATCACGAAATTATTCACTTCATCATCAACGGCAAGGAGCCGCTGGAGAGCCTCGATGCGAACATAGGCAATCGAAGCATCAAAGGTATGGCTGCCCGAATCAAAAATCCCGACGATTCGGAATAATTCGGCACCCATGCTCCCGTCGACCGAAGAGGACATAACAACAAGCTCCTCCCCGACGCCAACACCGAGTTGGGCGGCCATTTTTCGTCCGATATAAATCCCGTCTTCTTCATCGCCGAGAAATTTTCCTTCTGCGACGTAGGTGTCCATGGTCATGACTTCGGCTTCACGCTCGGGCTCGACTCCCAAAATAAGGATCCCTGCCGATTCGGTTTTAGAAGATGCCATTCCCGTCGCAACGATTCGCCGCTCGAATGAGTGCACACCGGGAAGACCCTCGATCACCCGCTCGATTTCATCGGGATCCTCGATCCAAACATTGGGAAACTTATAATCATCAACGCCGGGGCCGATGATCTGCAGATGTCCGACATAAACGCTCGTTGCCTTGCCCACCAACGATAACTGGACGGTTTCGACGAGACTTTGCCCGAAGAGCAGGGCTGCAAGGCCCGCTCCGATGGTCAGAACGGTCAACGCGGTCCTGCGGCCGTTGCGCCAGACATTGCGCCACGCAAGCCGCAAAACCGGTGCGAATCTCACCGCTGGACCCGGCTTAAACTAAAAAAGGAATCTTTAAGTTCAACGTCAAACTCAAGCACGTGGTATTGAAGGATGGTCTTACGTCCCTTTTTACGCTTCGGTTCGCATTCAAGGCGGGTGGGAACGCGCTTCCCGTCCATCTCCTTGATATCCGACAGGGTAATCGTTCGAATCAGGTCACCGCGTTCGTTGTAGTCTTCTTCCTTAAGGGCCACGACCCACCCGTCTGGATAAACGCCGGTTGTAAAAAGAATTTTTCCCCACACGACCGGAGCGTCGGGTTTGGGGATTGCTTCAAAAACATACGTATCGTAAGGCTCTCCTTTCGTTTTTTTAACGAGCTGGTGGGTATAGTCCTTAACGATCGAATCCGCCTTAACGATGTCCTCATAAGTAAAATCGGAACCCTGCCACGAAGACTGCATCATCGTAGGGGGAACCTTGATTAAACGCTCAACACGGGGCATCCACATCCACATATCCCCCCCACGGCGCAGCGTGATCGTTCCCTTCTCCTTGGCCGGCTTGTGGATCACAATGTAGGCCATCTTGCGGCCTTTGTTCCAACCTTCAATCGTAAGCTTGCGCTGCCACTTCTTTGTTACGACCGTCATGGTCAACTTGGTATGACTTGAATCGCCGCGCAGCGACTTATTGGCACGGTCGACAATCTCGCGGGCGGATAACCCCGCCAACCCGTCTGCCGCCTGCACCGGCAGTGCCAGCAGGCATAGTCCAACGATCAAACTCTTTTTCATGCAAGCCTCGCTGCCAGCAGAACCGCCGCGATCATTCCATCCGGATCGGCCTTGCCCTTTCCGGCAATTTCATACGCGGTGCCATGCCCGGGAGAGGTTCGTATGATCGAAGAACCGAGCGTCCAGTTAACAATTGCCGTTGAAGCAGCAACCTTTAGGGGAATAAGGGCTTGGTCATGATACGCCGCGACAATTAGATCATAGGAGCCCTTTCGATGGGCGCTCCACAAGGCATCGGCCGGATAGGGACCATGGAGATTCCACCGCTTTGCCGCAGGCCGGAGAATACGAATCTCCTCTTGCCCAATCAAGCCATTGTCTCCTGCGTGGGGATTTAACCCGCATAAGGCCAACGAAGGGCGTGATATCCCGAGGGAGCTAAGCCCTGCCCGGGCGAGCGACGCGGCTTCGCCGATTGCCTTTGACGTTAAATGCTTAGGGACAAGTCCGTGCGGAATATGACGCGTGGCAATAACAGTCCGCATCCCGGCCCCAAGCAGCATCATCGCAATGCGCTTCGCGCCGGTTTCTTCCTGGATCACCTGCGTATGATCCAATTGGGGCGCACCCGCGAGGGACCATGCCTCCTTGGACACAGGGGCGGTGACGACGGCGGAGACGAGTTTCTTTTTAGCCAACCGAACCGCAAGCAAAACAGCCTCATAAGAGGCTGCTCCCCCAACGGCGGTCGGACGTCCCACCCGGGATTCAGAGGGGTATCCGGGGTCGAGCAGAGGAGCGAGTGACGGACGCCAACCGGCTCGTGCAAACGCCGCACGCGCGCCGATTGCGATCGGGTTTGCGGCACGCCGCACGCGGGCATCGCGCATCGCCTTTACCGCGACCTCCGGTCCGATTCCGGCCGGGTCTCCGCACGTAAAGGCGATGAGTGGCTTCATCGCTTCGGCTGTTAGTTAGACGCTGGCAGACGCCGCTCAATCGTCGCTTTCGCGCGCAGATCAGCAACAAACTTCTGAAGGTTTTGCTGATAGCGGACATTAAAAAGAAATTCCTGAATCCCGTTCTTAATCCTGGCGTACTGCATACGCTGCTTGGCTTTCTTCTCTTGGACAAAAAGCAGGTGGTAGCCGAACTCGGTTTCTACCGGCTCGGAAATATCCCCCACCGCAAGAGAAAATGCGACCTCTTCGAATTGCTCGGGCATCATTTCCCGCAAAAGCCAGCCGAGATCTCCACCGCGGGGGGCGCTTTCCATATCACCGCTGTGCTTCTGGGCGGTCTCATAAAAATCAGCCCCAGCCTCGATCTTCTTTTTTACGGTACGGGCCTCGTCTAAGGCCTTTTTCTTAACCGGCATGGAGGCGTTTGGCGGAAGCTTAAATAAAATATGGGATACCCGCACCCGCTCCGCGAAATTCTGCTTCAGCCTCATTCCAAACTCAAGGTGCGCCTGGGCGGTCAAAGGGTCCATTCCCTTAACAACGCTCGTATCGTTCTTAATAATGAATTTAAGTTTTTCGAACGCTTCTTTTGCTTCCGCCTCACTCGGCGGCTTCAGTTTGGACTGCACTTGCGATTCGACTACCTTTCGAATCTGCAGTTGACGGCGAATCCTCTCGTGAAACTGGGGCATAGACAAACCCTCTGAATCGAGTTCGGCCATAAAGACTTCCTCGACCTCCTTATCGGATCGCCGCTCGCCTTTAGCGCCTTGCCGGAAACTGCGCTCCTTCACCTCGTAAACACCCTTGTCCAACTCGCGGTCACGAATTTTAATTTTCAGCTCTTCCGCCTTTTGAGCGAGCAATTCATCGTCGATCATTTGCTCGAGAACCTTTTCCCGAATCTGCTCGACCGCCTTAGGCTCACTAATAATCTGAGGGAGGTTTTGCCGGTAATTATCAATCACCTGTCTCAGATTTTTCTTAAATTCAGAAAGCAACAAAGCTTGACCGTTGACTTTTGCGACGACATCCTCAAATACCTTTGCGCCTCCGCTGACGGGCAGGAGAAACACAAGAGCAACAAGGATGAATTTATTGAAACTGGGCATCAATTACCTCCACGCGATGACGGGCCTGCAGGGATTGAAGGTGAGCATCGAGCTTATTTTTCTCGACAATCCCCAGGACCCGGTCCTTCACATCTGAAAATTTCGTCTTTACTTGTTTTTCCTTCAAAATGATGTGGTAGCCGAAAGAACTGCGCAGGGGGCCGGCGACCTCGCCAAGCGACATCTTAAAAAGAACCTCGAGCTCGGGAATAATTTCCCCGCGCAAGGCAGGAGCCATACGCCCTCCCCGAATTGCCGTGTCGGCATCAAGTGATTTTTTCTTCGCCAAGACCGCAAACGGCGTGCCGCGCCTGGCACTCTTTAAAACGGTTTCGGCTTCCTGTGCCGTTGCAAGAAGAATATGGCGGGCAACGACTTCATTTGGGTTGCGCCGATGGTAGTCCACGAGTTCGTCATCCCGAACAACCAAAACACCCTTAGATTTCAAACGGTCCACCCAGATCTTGGCGAGAAGGTGATCATGGGCGTCGCGAATCTTCGCCTCCTCCTCCCGTCGCAACCGGTTCATTTCATCCTGAAACTCCGGCTGACGCTCGACACCATCGGCCCGCGCCGCTTCGAGAATCAGCTTTTCCCTAATCAAAACATCTAAAAACTGACGCCGCCCCTGAGGGGTCAGAACATATCCCTGATATTCGGTCGACACCTCTTCGATTTTCCGACGGAATTCGGTCTGCGAAATCGTCGAATTACCGACACGGGCAACGATTTCCTCGGTATCCAAACGGCGGCAGCCGCCGGCCGCTATAAGAATCGAGAAAAACAGGACTATTAAGGTAGGACGTTCCATCGAAAACATTTTACCTATTTCCTGGGCCGGAGGAAGGAGTCGATCCTGCCGTCGCCAGCCCGTCGAGGAAATCGAGGATCCATTCGATAGGGTCCTTGCGGCTGAGAGAGACTCGCAGGCCGTCTCCTTCGGCGGATCGCACAAATTCAATACGGTCCTTATAGATACCCATCCACCGGGTAATCGCATCGATGGGAACCACCGCGTTTTTTAGAAAATAAATCTCGATCTGCGACCCACGCTGGACGAGTGAGCGGATCCCTAAATCCGTTGCCCGCGCGCGCATCCGCAGCATTCGAAATAGATTCTCAACGGGCTCCGGAAGCGGACCGCTCAAGTCAATCAACTCCTTTCGAAGGGCTTCAATATCGGCATCGGCGGTTGCCAGCACCCGCTTATAAAAGCGAATCCTCTCAAGATCCCCCGGCAAATAATCTTCCGGCAGAAATGCCGGGA
>JBFIEP010000041.1:0-11765 GCA_041603335.1 Elusimicrobiota bacterium
CCTCGAATACGTGATTGAAGATTTAGATGTCGTACTCCTTATGACCGTTGACCCCGGCTTCATGGGACAGAAACTCGTTCCCCAGGTTCTCAAAAAAATTGAACGGCTGCGCCAACTGCGCGATGACCTTCAGCTGTCGATCAAGATCGAGGTCGACGGCAATGTAAGCCCCGACAATATCCCGGACATGGTCGCCGCCGGAGCGGACATTCTCGTAGGCGGCTCCTCCGGCCTTTTCCGCAGCGACGTCCCCTTGGAATCGGCGGTGAAGTACCTGCGCGATCACATTCAAACGGGGCTCGATCGGGAATGAATCCGGTATTAGGGATTAACACCGGATTTGCAGTAAACCGCTACGCAGAACCGGAAGACTGGACGCGCATTGTCGGGGAAGAACTTGGCCTAAAACGCGTCCAACTCACCGCCGACATGCTCAACCCGTCGCTGCCCGGGCCGATTCTCCGCCGCTACATTAAGCGCATAAACAAATGCTGCGCGCGGCAGGGAATTTCAATCACCAGCACCTTTACCGGGGGGTTTACGCGCGTCAATCACTTCGCCCATCCTGATCCCGAAATTCGTGCTTATTGGATCGAGTGGTTTAAACGCTTCGCCGATATTACCGTTGATCTCGGCGCTCAATCGATGGGGAGCCATTTCGGAATCCTCACCATCCATGACGATGCCGACCCGAAACGACGCGAGCGGAGAACCGCCGATAATGTTCGAGGCTGGCACACCGTCGGGAAATACGCGAAAAAGAAAGGCTTGGACTTTCTTTCCTGGGAAACCATGTCGATCCGGCGGGAACATGCCGCCACAATTTCAACCGCGCGGAAACTGCAAAAGCAGGTCAATCATAAAGGCCCCATCCCCTTTAAAATGGTTCTGGATTTAGATCACGGGGATTGGTCTTCAAAAAATCCGGCGGATCTCGATCCCTACGCCTGGATTGCAGCGTTTGCTAAAGAAACAGCCTTCATCCATCTCAAACAAACCCGGAATGATTCCAGCGGACACGGACCCTTCACCGCTAAAAACAACAAACGCGGGCACATTCGCCCCGCAAAAGTTCTTGCAGCGCTCAACAAAGCGGGTGCCGGCGATATCGAATTGATTTTCGAGCACAGCTTCAAAGAACGTCAGCCCGCCGACAGCACGGTCATTCCGGTGCTCAAGGAATCTGTCGCGTACTGGCGTCCCATGGTCAAAGCCTGACATGGACATCATCGTTACGATGGCGGGACATTCCCGCCGGTTCGCGGCGAAAGGGTACCAAGGCCCCAAGGCCCTCCTTCCCATAGACGGACGTCCCATGATCGCCCATGTCGTTGAAATGTTTGATACGCGGCAGGATACATTCCACATCGTGGCGAACTCCGCCCAAGTAAAAGAAAATCCGGATCTCCCCAAAATTCTACGCGCGTTAGCCGCAGACGTTAACGTCGTTATTATCGACGAGCACGAAAAAGGCCCGACCTACTCGGCGCTTCAAGTCCGCGACGTGTCCGATGATGAAGAAGTCATCGTTACGTACTGTGATTTCATCGTGGACTGGGATTACGCGCGGTTTTTGCGCGAAGTAAAAGGATCCGGCGGCGCGGTTCCTGTTTTTCGAGGATTTCACCCCGCCTCTCTCGGCGATACCTACTACGCCTACCTCCGGACCGACGGCAAAGAGATGCTGGAACTCCGGGAGAAGAAAAGTTTTACCGACAATCGTGCGGAAGAACCCGCCTCCGCGGGAATCTATTATTTCGGAAACTTCGGGCTTCTCAAAAAATATGGGGAAGAGATTCTTTCCTCGGCAAAATCGGATTCAGAGGCATACACAAGCCTCCTCTTTAATCCGCTTGTTCGAGACGGACATCGCGTCCTTATCCATGATGTGCGCCGCTTCATCTGCTGGGGCACCCCGGAAGATCTTGAGCAATACATGTTTTGGGCGTCAGTTTTCAAAAACCCGATCCCCGCGCCGATCGAGGTTGAAAAAGATCAAGCCAATCTAATCCCCATGGCAGGCCAGGGATCACGCTTTCGAAAAGAAGGGTACCGAACGGCGAAACCATTGATTCAAATTTTAGGGGAACCCATGGCGATTGCCGCCGCAAAATCCTTCCCTGCCGCCGACCGCTGGATTTTCCTCCCCAGGGCCGAGGATCTGCGCAAACATCCCATCGAACGCACCCTGCGCTCATTTTCTCCGGATTGCGCCGTCATACCCGTTGACGGGGACACCTCGGGCCAGGCCGCCACGTGCCTCCTCGCCAAAAAAGAATTTAATCCGGAAAGCCCTCTTTTCATAGCCTCATGCGACTACCAAACCCGCTTCGATGCTGAAGCCTGGTCGCGGCTTGTCGCCGATGAATCGATTGACGGCGCCGTATGGACCTTCCGCACGGGAATCAACCCTACACAGAACCCCAATGCCTTCGCCTACTGCGAACTTGAACCCGACGGCCAGACCATCAAACGCGTCGTTGAAAAACAAACCATCAGCGATAACCCGGGGAGCGATCCCATGGTCGTGGGGTCCTTCTGGTACCGCCGCGCGGAAGACTTTGTCCTCGGCGCCGAGTCCATGATCGAAGCGGGCATCACCGTAAACGGGGAACACTACGTGGGAACCAGCATCAACGGACTGATCGAACGCGGGAAACGTTTTGCCATCTTTGATATCGACCAATGGATCTCTTTTGGGAATCCGCTCGAACTCCGGATTTTTGAATATTGGGAAGAATATTTTTTCCAAAAGAGCACCGTAAGGGGGCGCGCATGAAGGCCGTCGTTCTCCGTTCTAACGGAAAATTAGTCGTTGAAGAAATGGAGCTCCCTACCCTTGAGGCGGATGAATGCCGCGTGCGCGTTCACGCCGCCGGCGTCTGCTCGTCCGACTTCCCGCGCGGATTTGAAGGCGGTGCCTACAACTATCCCCTGGTCATGGGACATGAGGTTTCGGGAGAAGTCGTTGAATCTAAGAGTGACCGTTTTAAACCCGGAGACCACGTCGCGTTATTCCCCCTCATTCCTTGCGGGAAATGCGACGCCTGCAAACGCAAGAGCTATGTGCAATGCGCCCAATACGATTACTACGGCTCCCGCCGAAACGGGGGCTTCGCCGAATATCTTAACGTTAAGGCATGGAATCTTTTTCCGCTGCCCTCCGGCGTCGGCCTGCTGGAAGGCGCTTTAATAGAACCAACCGCTGTTGTTGTTCATGCGCTGCGCCGGGCAGACCTATTCACATCTAGTCCCGAAGTAAATTCCGTGGCAATTCTCGGCGGGGGGTTTCTCGGTCAAATTGCAGCGCGCATTCTTAAGCTAAAGCGCCCCGATCTGAAGGTCTCCCTCATTGACCGCAATCCAAGCAAGATTGAAGCCGCACAGGCCTATTGCACAGAAACGTCCCGCCTCGCTTCGCAGGAAGAATGGAATGATTACCTCGCGTCCAAAGGCGAATCCTTTGATGCGGTACTTGAAGCCTGCGGAGCCCCGCAAACCTTTCAGGCGTCCATACGCTTAGCCCGACCCTCGGGAAGCGTTTATTGGATGGGAAACATCGCAGACGATTTAAAGATGGATAAGAAACTCGTAAGTTCGATTCTTAGAAAAGAGCTTCGCATTCTCGGAAGCTGGAACTCCGACTATGAGCCCGATGCGGAAAGCGACTGGACCGAGACGGCACAACTACTGAAAGAAGGGCTCGAGGTTCAACCGCTGGCCAATGAGCGGCCCGATTTAGAGACGCTTCCGGAAGCGATGGCAAAACTTTATGATCGGCGCACGAGAGGTTCGTCTAACACCGTTATTAAGATTCTTATGGACGCGTCTTAATCAACTCCAATCCTCCGGCCACTTCGTACACACCGCTTCCACACCTTCCCCAAGCGCCCGGAACTTCGCGATATCCTCCCGGGGATATCCCCCCAGCTCGGGAGACACCAGGCAAATCTTAAACGTATCGCCGATCCGCTCCAAAATCTCTCGAGCCGGAGGCTGGCCGTCTAAACAATCAAGCCAAACCCAATCGGCACGTCCGGTGAATGTCAGCGCATGCTCGACGGGCTCGTATTCCGAAACCCGCAGGGCGATCCGGCGCTCTTCTCCACGAATGCTCATGCGAACAGCACTGGGAATTGTTACATCCAGAAAGAAAAACTTTTCCAGCGAAAATTTCTTAAGTAAGTCGAGAACCGGGCCGTCCAACCCATCCTCTTTCGGGTTAAGAATCAACGTTCGCTCCGGACGCGTCCTGGCGTATTCCTTTAAATACGCTTCAAGATCATCACCCTCTGAAAAGAGCTCGTGATTTAAAATTAAACGGTCCCCGCGGCTTCGGATGTCAATTTCACATCCCAAGGATGGGTCCAGCACCTCGAGGCGCTTGGTTTCATTTACGCGATGCTGAATGAGTTCCATTCGATTATCCCTCGAAACGTAAGCGTATCATGTAGCAAATAGCCGACAAAATCGTCCGCCAACGCGACAGAAAACTAGACGACCAACTGGAACTCCCATGCAGGCGCTCCCCAAAATAAACCGGGACCGTCTCAATTTTCCAGCCTTCCTGCAGAGCGCGGTATAAAACGTAAAGATCAAACGAGAGATCCTTCGGCGGGTTTACGAGCTTGGCCAACAAATCACGGTGGAACACTTTCGGCTGGGCGTTGATGTCGACGAGACGTCCGTCCAGAATAAATAGCGCAAACCAGCGCATCCCGTGCGTGGTTAATTCCTCGCAGAACGGTCTCTTTTGACGCCGTCCCTTCACAAGCGTCTTGTCGCCGCATTCACCCAAGCGCTTAAACGCCGTGAACACATCCTTAGGGTCGCACTGCGTATCCGCGTGGGACCACGCGAGATAGGTCCCTCTCGCCTCTTTTAATCCCGACAGAATTCCAAACCCGTACCCCTGATTCACGTCAACGCGAACACGCCGGCAAAAAGAGAACTGCTCTTTCGCTAAAAGGCGGTCGAGTACCACCGCCGTATCGTCTGTAGAGCCGTTGTCTACCAAGATGAGTTCAAAATCCTGACCCTGACCGGCAAACCAATAATCACGAAGCAGTCCCTCAAGTCCGGGGGACTCGTTATAGGCGGGAAGCACAATGGAAAGCGCGGGCGTGCTCATGAGACAAACATCCGGTAAATCGCCCACAGCGTCCAAAATGAGAACGAGAAGAGGAGTGTCCCCTCGACAATTCTCTCACCGATTAGGAATTCCCCGGCGGCGGCGGGATAAAGCTTCATGCGCCTAATATGAAGAAAGACCCAACAGAGACACGCAAAAATAGCGAAAGAGCCGCCCAATAAGAACCGCTTCGGGTTGTACTCAAAGACGACCGAGGTCTCTCCGGGTTCTACGCGCACAGCACGGAAGGCAATCGTGCTCTTAAGAAGCTTTCGCCGCTTTCCATCAACGAAAACCTGCCACCCTGGATAATAGTTATCCGCTAGAAAAACATAGCCCGAGCGTTTGGGAGCGATCTTGAGCTCAACCCGTGTAGACTCATTTGAAACGAACTCGACAGGGTCCGGTTTTTCCCGCGAGCGGACGACATCGTCTACGTCATGCAAAACGAGGGTGCGCCGGATATCGTTTTGGGGATCAGCCACCCACCCCATAAACTTGCTTAAGGTTTCCCGGCCCTTTACATTATCATCGAGGCCGGAGTCAGGGATTGAGACGGCGTCGTAGAAAAGCCGCGCTCGAGGCAAGACACTTTTACTGGCGTTAAGCACAAACCCCTTGGTCGCGTAGAGAATGTCGTAATGATCATTAGAAACGCTGTCTTCTTCCGAAGAATATAGGTACTTAACATTCGCAACATCAAAGAGGGTATATCCAAGCTCCCGTTCTTTTGCATCTTTAGAGAGCGACCAACTCTTTGCGGCACGTTCAAAATGCACCCACCGCATAATATCGATCGCATCGCTGTTTCTAAAATCCTGGATTCCATAGAACAAATTCGCCGAAGGCCGCCACAGCTTTTCGTGCTCCAGCGATCCGGTTCGAAAGAGTGATTTATCTTTCTCAAGCACCTGGAGATGCGGAACGGGTGGGACGATCCGGTCTGCCGGCGTATGGGGTATGTGGATATAGGCAAACGCCAGCAACTGAGCCAAACCCAAACCCCAAATTCCGGCAACCGCCCAGGATAAATGCGCCGACAGAAGAAGTCCCGCGACAATAATGACAATCCCTGCGGCAAAAGCACCCGCATGCCAACGCTTCTCTCCTATAGACGAATAAATTCCAGACGACCCAACGAGATTGATCTTTCTATTATCGCGCAGCACAACAACCGCAGCCTTTGGAGAATTGGTTTTACCCTGCATGCGCCGCTTGAAGTAATACCGGTCCCCACTTGGCCTTAATTTCACGGGCGCTAAATCATCAGGCGGAAACCCCGCATAGACTTGGGCAACCGGAAGATCACGGGACACCCAGCCCCGAATCGTCGTGGGGAGACCCGACGCTTTTATTTTCCCGCCCCCCATCAAACCGCCGTGCAGTTTCCCCTCCTTGTCGCGAATCTCCCCGCGCGGATGAAACCCCGTCGGCACGTAATCGGCGGCGAAGTCCCTAAACTGAAACGCACCGTAAACACCGACAGGAATCATCATCGCGGTAATCGCGAAAAGCCCCGCTTCCCGGGCGCGGCGCGCGCTCGGCCATGAAGCCGATTGCATCAACCGCTCCAATCCAAACGCCGAGACGATGGTCAGCAAAAACGGGATCGGGAAAATCGGATATTCCGCCGTGGTAATCTCTAAAAACGGGAGGTGCCCCACGATATGCGAAAACCCAAAAACCTTCACGCACATCAAAGCCAAGATAAGACAGGGCCATGCCAATGCCCTCTGCTGCGCCGGCGCATCCTCCCGGACCATCGCGAAGATCGCCAGCAAAAGCGGAGCGATCCCGCCAAGCGTCATATACCCGATCGGCATTTCGATGCGGTAGATCACGTTGACAAAATGTTCCTCCAAGCCCAGGAGAATAAAAAGACCCAGCGAAACCACCGCAAGCCCGGAAGTAAAACCGACCTGTATCGCTTTTTCTAAATTCACCGATTGATTCCAGCGCTGACGGAGCGTATGGAAACACTTAAAAGCAAAGACGGCGCTTGTTAGGGCAACAACAAACGGAAGGAGATCTGTCGTGCGAAATGGGCGCACATAGTGGGTAAGGATCTCCCATGAAAAACCAACACCGCCCCGCCACGCATTTGCATAACTCAGGGAAATATATTCCTCGGCGAGCAATAGATGCCCGGCCGTCATCGAGGCTCCACCGACGCCGGCGACGCCGGCGAAGATGCCGACTATTTTAAACCGCTCTCCCCACGAGAGTCCCTTCATGAAAATGGCGCGGGAGATAACGTAAAGCCCCGATGCCACAAAGGTCGTAAACGACGCCTCCGGTGCTCCAATTGCGATTGAAATCGCAACGATCGCGGCAAGATTGAGAAGAGAACGCAGCGAGCGCTCTTGGAGATACTTTTCAGCGACCCACATCAACGGCATCAGAAAAATAATCGCGGTTCCGTGGGGATGACTCCAAATCCCGTACATCGTGGGGCATAAAATGCACATTGCCCCGGCATAATACGCGGCCCTTTTAGATAACCCGATCTTGCGGGAGAATAGAAACCCGAATACCCCGACAGTCCCCAACTTTAAAAAACCAAAAAGGTTATAGAGGTACACCGATTTAAACAGAAAGTAGAAGATGCTAAACGGGCTAAAAACGGCGGACTGCTGATTGCCGATAAGCGGAACCCCGCAGCCCGCAAAGGGCAGCCACAGCGGCATTCGTCCGTCGGCGATTTCAGTCGCCGCGAAATGCAGCCACGGATACAGCAAGGCCTCCGCGTCCCAGGGATAGCCCATATGCCCGTAGAAAGGGAAAATATTGAGGGTCTTATATAATTCGGCGTATTCGGGAATCGCGACCCACGGATAGGTTCCCAAGTAGGCCGACAGATAAAGGGCCACTCCTCCCTTAAGGAGAGGACGGGATAGAACCAATAAAATTAGGACAACAGCGCAGGCGACAAACTTCCAATAGAGCGGTTTTTCAGAATCCGGATCGATGGGGTCAGGTGCCGGAGCGGGCTCGACAGGCTCCACCTCCGCCGGGGCGGCAATCGCCTCAGGCTCCTCAAAAGCGTGTTTTTTCTTTTTATTTTTTCGACGACGACTCATAAAAGCTCGTCGGATTATACTTTTATTGGCTCAAGGGACTATCGGACGCTTAGATAGCGCTCGCCCCGGTCCGGAAGCACGGTCACGATTGTCTTTCCCGGACCAAGCCTTCGTGCGATTTCGACTGCGGCTAAAACATTCGCCCCAGAGGAAATACCGACAAGTAATCCTTCCTCCCGGCCCAATGCAACCGCCTTTTGCTTGGCATCTTCCGTTTTGATTCGCACAACATCATCGAGCTCATCGGGATGAACAATATCGGGAACAAACCCGTCCGCCAAGCCCTGTATCCCGTGACGCCCGGGCGCGCCACCGGAAAGCACTGCTGACTCATCAGGCTCTACGGCAATCACCCTGGCATGAATGCCGGCCTTCCGAATTGCTCGCCCCACACCCATGACCGTTCCGCCCGTCCCCACACCCATCACAAAGGCATCAAATTTCCCCCCCGTTTGCCGGAGGATTTCAGGACCCGTGGTCGTCTCATGGCACAGGGGGTTGTCATGGTTCGAGAACTGCCGCGGTAGAAATATTTTGGGGTTTTTTTCAGCGTACGCCTCGGCTTCCTTCACCGCACCCTCGATTCGAAGCAATTCCTCGAGCAATTCCAGCTTGGCGCCGTAGGATTCGATCATCCTCCGGCGCTCTTCACTTACTGTCTTGGGCATTCGAATAATTACTTTATAACCGCACATGGCCCCGATCATTGAAAACGCAATTCCGGTATTGCCGCTGGTTACCTCGAGAATTGTCGAATCAGCGGTGAGATCACCCCGTTCCCGGGCGCGTTCGACAATAAAGCGGGCAATCCGGTCCTTGATGCTTCCGCCCGGATTAAAATATTCGGCCTTCGCATAAATCGTGCACCCGCTTTCAGCACTCGCTTTCTGCAGCTTAATAAGGGGAGTATCACCGATGGAATCCAATGGGTGAGATAGCGTCAAACAGGTTGCTACCTGACGGGGACAATCAATAAGGTTGGTTTTTTCAGCCATAAATTACAGATAGCAACAGTATCGCCAGCTTAAAAATAAAAAAGCCTCCCGCAAGGGAGGCCTTTTTAGCTGAAAACGACAATCGTTTTAGAGATCGGTTTCCGGCGCGTGCATCGACGTCTGTCCTTTCCGTTTGCGGTACTTAGCAATACGCAGGCGAACACGGGCACGCTTAAGAGCGGACTGGGCTTCCGCCAAGGTCAAATCGCCTTTTCCTTCACCCAGCTTCTCTTCCGATTTAGCCAAGTCGAGAGCCTGCCTCGCCCGCTCCTCATCAATTTCGTCGGCCATCTCGGCAGTTTCAGCGAACACCGAAATCTTATTCTGATAGATCTCAGCGAAGCCGCCTGAAACCGCAAAGCTCTTTAAGTTTCCGCTCGTAGTGACGCGAATCTCGCCTGCATCGAGCTGAGCCATGAACGGCTCATGGCCCGGCAGGATTCCCATTTCACCTTCGAGGGCCGGTAAAATCACCGACTCCGCTGTTGTCTCCAGCGTCACCCTTTCAGGTGTTACCAGTTTTAGATTTAGAGAGTTCGCCATAACTTCTAGCCTTCCTTAGAAAGCTTCTCCGCCTTTTCCTTCACTTCGTCGATGCCGCCGACCATATAGAAGGCCTGCTCGGGAAGGTCATCGTATTCACCCGCAACGATCGCCTTAAAGGCTTTGATCGTGTCAGGCAACTTTACATAGACGCCCGGGAAACCCGTGAACTGCTCGGCAACGTGAAACGGCTGTGAGAGGAACTTCTGGATCTTACGCGCGCGCTGAACAACCGCTTTATCCTCATCGGAAAGTTCATCGATTCCCAGAATCGCAATAATGTCCTGGAGATCCTTGTAGCGCTGCAAAACCTGCTGAACCGAACGCGCAACATCGTAATGCTCTTCTCCAACGATGCGGGGATCGAGAATGCGCGAGGTCGAATCCAGAGGATCCACGGCCGGGTAAATCCCGAGCTCGGCGATCGACCGGTTCAAAACCGTCGTTGCATCCAAGTGAGTGAAGGTTGTCGCAACACCAGGGTCGGTCAAGTCGTCGGCCGGAACGTAAACCGCTTGAATCGAGGTAATCGATCCTGATTTTGTCGACGTGATGCGCTCCTGCAAACCACCGACCTCAGTGGTCAGGGTAGGCTGATACCCGACCGCGGAAGGCATACGGCCAAGCAGCGCGGAAACTTCACAACCGGCCAGCACGAAGCGGAACACGTTATCGATGAACAAAAGAACGTCCTGACCTTTTTCATCCCGGAAGTACTCGGCCTGCGTAAGCGCGGTCAAGGCGACACGTGCGCGCGACCCCGGAGGCTCGTTCATCTGACCGTAGGTGAGCACGGTTTTAGAAAGAACCGAGCTTCCATCGGAAAGCTTCGCTTCCTGCATTTCCAACCACAGGTCGTTGCCTTCGCGGCTTCGTTCGCCAACGCCGCCGAACACGGAAACACCGCCGTGCTGCTTCGCGACGTTGTTGATAAGTTCCATGATAATGACGGTCTTTCCGACACCGGCACCGCCGAACAGGCCGACCTTTCCGCCCTTCATGTAGGGCTCAAGAAGATCGATGACCTTAATACCGGTTTCAAAGATCTCGGTATCAGTCACCTGATCCGCAAAACTAGGGGCATCACGGTGAATCGGGAGAAAAGAATCGGCCTCAATCGGGCCGCGCTCGTCTTTCGGATCGCCAAGAACGTCGATCAAACGGCCGAGTACCTTATCGCCCACAGGGACCGTAATCGGAGCACCCGTATCTTCAACAACCATACCGCGGCGCATGCCCTCTGTAGGACCAAGCACGAGCGCGCGCACCGTGTTGTCTCCGAGATGCTGGGCGACCTCCCCCGTGATAACCATATCCTTGCCTTCGGCGTCGGGCATCGTGATCTTGACCGCGTTTAAAATAGTGGGCAGCTTGCCTGACGGGAATTCCACGTCGATGACGGGCCCGACCACCTGACTTAATTTACCGATATTCTTCATAGGTCCCTCGTTGATTGTTCTTTTTGCGCCGCAATAAAATGAAATCGAACCCCGTAGCGATTCATTTCGCCCTGGTTCGCCGTCTTAATGTGACGGACTTCGCCGCGAATCTCAAGCGGCGTGTCCAACTTTAAACACAATGACTGCCCCTCTTCGAGCACCGCATCACTTTCAAAGGTCATCCCGGAAACAGATAAATCCGCAATGGTTCCGCGGCATTTCTTGCCGCCGCCGCCGGTTCGGATATCCATCGCAATGCCGACAGGAACCCGTTCATGCCGTCGCTTGTTTTCGCTCACGCGGACAATGCCTCCGCACCACCTACGATTTCCATGAGTTCGTTGGTGATAATTCCCTGACGCAAACGGTTCATCGCAAGCGTCAGCCCTTCAATAAGTTCGCCCGCGTTCTTAGACGCCGACTCCATTGCGTTCATACGCGCAGCCAACTCAGCCGCCTGCGATTCGAGCAGGAAGCGGAAAAGCTGGGCCTTGATATCACGCGGAAGCAGAACCGAGAGCAATTCTTCACGGCTCGGCTCGAAATGGAAACCGAACGGATTAGCAACCTCTCCCTC
>JBFIEP010000042.1:0-11759 GCA_041603335.1 Elusimicrobiota bacterium
GCCCGCTTGCAAAAAGGGCTTGTCTTTCTCGAAGAAATGGATCCCCTCTACATTTCGCGCCGAGAGGCAACAAGCAATCATACGAAAGACGCTTTCGAAAAGCGCCGACGGAAAGAAGAAGACCTATTTTCTCGTTGTGAAATCCGATCCTCTGCGTTTGCTGCGCGAGGAGATATTCCGGCTCTACCGTGAACGCGGCGGGGATCCAAGCCGCTTTGATCCAAACCTTTGGTATCCCCATATCACGATAGGCTATACCGATGGTGATTTGCATTTTGAAAGCCATGGAGTTAGAAAAGGACGCAATGCGTGTTGGCGCCCTATCGAGATTTTAGCCAGGCCTTTATGATTTCGCGATGGGTTTCTAAAGAAGCGATTAAGCAAAATTGGCCGGGGGTCGCCTTCTGCACCCTTGTCACGGTGGGGCCCTATGGGTCCTTAATCTTCGGTCCGAGCCATGCCGGTCATTGGCAGCGGTTGCTGGCGGTATTGGCCGCGTGCGTCATCGATGGTTCCCTGCTCGCAGGGATACGCCTCGTGATGCTGCCTTCTTGGTCAAAGGGCCGCAGTCAGATGGCGTTTGCGATGCTTCTGATCCCCGCGCTTACCTTTTATTTCATCGTGGCGTTTAGAATCGCATATGGAGGGTTGATTCTTTACTCAACGATGTTTCCCGATCTTTTTATGGTTACGCCGCCGGGTTCAGGCGTTGCGGCCCTGATGGGTTTGGGTCTCGTATTTACGGCGTATGAATTTTTTCTGGTTGGAAAGGTAACTCGCTGAAGCGAATTAGTATAGTTACTGCACATGGATAAATCCCAAAGTTTTAAAGAATTTCTCGCGACGCAGAGCCCGCATGTTCCGCTCGGAGATTTATTAATAAACCTGGTCCTGGCCGCTGTAGTTTCTACGGTGCTTGCGATGCTTTATGTGCGGTATGGACGTTCTTTGTCCAATCGCAGGACCTTTTCCCGGAATTTCCTTCCGATCGCCATGACGACATTGCTTGTGATTACGATTGTGAAGTCCTCACTGGCACTTTCGCTGGGGTTGGTCGGTGCGCTATCGATTGTCCGCTTTCGAGCCGCCATTAAGGAACCGGAGGAACTCGCCTATCTGTTCCTTTCGATTGGAGTGGGTCTTGGGCTGGGTGCCGATCAGCGCGCGGTGACTCTTATCGCGATAGGATTTATCGCGGCGTGTTTAGTGGGGCGGGATCAATTATTTGCGCCGTCTGAAGAGACATCGAATCTTTTTGTGACCGTTACCGCCGGCAAGAAGGTTGAACTCGGTGTCTTGGTTAACGCTTTAAAGAAGCATGCGGTCGAAGCGTCCATTGTCCGTGTAGATGATGGATCCGAAGGACTTGAGGCCGCGTTTAACGCGTCGTTTTCCGGCGTGGAAGGATTAACCGCTGCGAAAGACGCTCTCCGAGAACTCGACCCGAATCTGCGCCTTTCGTTTGTTGAGAACGAAAGCGTCCCGGTGTGAAATTAAAAAAACGCCCTTCCGTTCACTGGCCTAGCCCCCGTCGGCCCATTATTTTTATCGCGGCGGCAGCATTGTTTCTTTGCGGTGTTGCTGCGCATGCGCCGGTGAAAGCCGCCGTTTCTTCTGTCTCACATTTTCTGAAGTTTAGCGTGAAACGTGTTGTCGCCCGTCTTACAACCCATCCCCGTCAACTGCTCCTTGATATCCCCCATGAGGGGATGATGCGGCTTGCGTTCGTCCGTCAGTCTGCCCTTAAGAAAGGAGTCTTATTAACGGGCCCTCAAGATTTTGTGTCAGGTCGGATCCGATCGGGTGAAGCATCGGTCAGGGCGAAGTTGAGACTGAAGGGTGATTGGACCGATCATCTACATAGCGATCAGTGGTCGTTTCGGATTCGTCTTAAGCGCGGGGAAGCTCTCTTTGGTCTGCGCGAATTTTCTATCCAGCATCCCGGAACGCGCGAATATCTCAATGAATGGTTTTATCACGCAGCCCTGGAGCGGGAGAATGTGCTCTCGCCGCGTTATGGATTTGTCGAAGTAACGCTTAATGGACGAGAGCTTGGTGTCTACGCATTTGAAGAACATTTTGAGAAGCGGTTGGTTGAATCCGCGCGTCGTCGTGAAGGACCGATCCTGAAGTTTTCAGAGGATGACCTATGGGAGGAGCGTGCCCGCCTATATCCGCATTTTGAACCTTCGGTGTGGGGTGCGAATCCGGAAATATTGGCGCCTATCGAGGCATTCAAAAGCAGTTCGACACTCCAGAGTCCGGTCCTGCGAGAAGCGTTTGTGAAAGCGTCCGCTTTGCTGCAGGGGTTTCGTTCCGGGTCGGTAAAGGCGGAGGATGCATTTGATCTTGAGCGATTCGCATCATTTCTTGCTGTTTCAAATCTCCTAGGCGCGAACCATGCTCTGATTTGGCATAACCTGTGGTTCTATTTTGATCCTGTCTCGGGGCGAATGGAACCGATTGCCTATGATGGGGACGCGGGGAAGACGATTGGATTAAGGCTGAAGGGGCCCGCGTTTGGTCGGTTTTGGGAGCGGATGTTTGAGTCCTCTTTGTTTGTCGCCGCTTATGTTAAGAAGCTTGAGGAGGTTTCTAAGCCCGAATATCTAAAGTCCTTGCTCGCTGAAACGGAAGAGACCCGGAATGATAATTTGCGAATACTCCACCGGGATTTTCCTGAAGTCGATTTTGAAGGCAGTGTTTTTGAAACTAACCGTCGGCGTCTTGCAGCAGCAGTCGATCCGGCGCGTTCCGTTCATGTTTATTTCCAAGGAGCTTCGAACGGAGTAATCAGTTTGAAGGCGGCAAATATCCAGGGCTTGCCGGTCGAAATATTAGGGCTGCTTCGTCCGGATGGGGGTAAGGATTCTCTTTCCAAACCTTTCCTTTTGAAACCGGGCGATGGGGAAGGTGCTGTCGAATATCAGGATGTTCTTATCCCCGGCCGCGGAGACGCTCAAGCGTATCGCTTGGCGTACCGTTTTTTCGGAAGTCCCACCTTCAGGACGACATCGGTTTATCCGTGGACTTATCCGGATGCATCTAAACTTGAGGATCAGCTGACATCGGCACAGCCCAATCCCGGTTCTTTCCCGTTTATTCGGCGTGATGGGGCAGGCTACCGAATCGGCCCCGGAAGGCATGTCTTTAAAAAATCTCTTGTGATCGGCCCGAATTCAAAACTCTCCATTTCGCCGGGTGCTCGCATTGAATTTGCTAAAGGGGCATCGATCCTTTCGCGTTCTCCACTTGAAGCCATCGGGCGGGAGAATGCGCCGATCGTATTCTTAGGACGAGAGGGGGGGAGCGGAATTCTTGTGCTTGCCAACGGCAAGCAGAGCCGATTGCATTACACACGGTTTGAGAATTTATCACCTCCCTCCAATCTCGCGACGGGTGCGGTGACGTTTCAGGATTCTCCCGTTGTCGTTCTGAACTCGGAGTTTATAGGTGCCCGGGCCGAAGATGCGCTAAATCTTATCCGGTCGACATTTGAAATTAAGGACACTCTTTTTTTACGTGCGGCGGGAGACGCCCTTGATGCGGATTTTTCAAACGGTTCTATTACTGACACGATGTTTTCTGACTCGGGTAATGATGGAATCGATGCTTCCGGAAGCGGAATTTTATTGGAGCGGGTGAGCATTCAAGGCGCAGGAGATAAAGGCGTGAGTGCGGGTGAGATGAGTCGTCTGCGCGCGAGGACGTTGACCGTACGTGGAGCCGCCATCGGGGTCGCCTCTAAAGATATTTCGGTTTTTACGATCGAAGATGCCGAGCTTATTGGATGCAAGGTGGGGTTAGCGGCGTATCAAAAGAAGCCTGAATTCGGGCCGGGAGAAATTAGAGCTTCCGGCATCAAAATCGAGGCGGAACAGTCGGTCTCGGTACAGTCTGGATCTAGGATATTCTTGGAGGGCCACTGGCTAGGGGAAAATGGCTCTTAAGACGGCCGAAGGATGGACGGTCCGTATGGAACGAAAGCAGATCGTTCCATTTTCCGAGACGACTCGTGTCCAAGCCCGTATTAAGCGATTGCCGTTAGCCTTCCGGACCGCCTATCCTGAACGGATTGTGACGAGTCTTTATTTCGATACCCTTGATAAGCGTTTTCTCCATGAGGCAATTGACGGCATCGGTGAACGCGAAAAGATCCGCATCCGGTTTTATGGGGATTTATATCCATCCCGTGCGGCGCTCGAAATTAAGCGAAGAGAGGGGACGTCTATGCGAAAAGGAGTCTTCGGTCCGTTCGACGTTCCTTCCGGTGAGGATAATGCGATTGTCTCTCGATTGCTGGAAGGAGTTGGGCAGTTGGATCAAGGACGTCTGAAAACCCTTCGCCCCGTCTTAATGAATCGTTATCAACGGCGATACTATGAGAGTGCCGACCGCCGCTTGCGCGTAACGGTGGATGAGAATATTCGTTATTTCCGGATCAGCCCCCAAAGCGTTTCCGAGGCGGCGCTCCCCGAGCAGCCCGCCGTTATCGAAGTCAAGTACGCCCCGGAATATGAGGAACTCGCATCCCGTGTTACCAATGCGCTGCCGTACCGTTTGGCGAAGCATTCTAAATACGTGCGCGGCCTTCAGCTAATTAATAAATAAGGACGGGTTTCGGCGGGCGTTGGCGCCGCCGCTTCTTGTGGTAGTCGGCGACTGTAGACTGGCCGTAGCGCGGGTCCCGGAATTCCCGTGTGCGGGGGCGGGGGGCATCTGAAAAGTACTTTTCTTCAAGGCGGCGCTGATAGCCGCGTTCTGTTTCATAGCGCGGTTCCGGCCGTACCGCGCGGCGTTTCGGAGCGCGGCGGCGCGGCGCTTGGCGAATCGGGGCCGGTGCATCGCGAAGTTCTTCACGCTGTGGGCGTCCCATCGCTTGATAAACGGCTGTGCTTTCGTCGGCCGGATTGCGGTAAGGCATTTCCCATTCAGTGGGCTCTTCATAATCTCCTCTGCGGTTAAATTTTGGTTTTGCTTCGCGAGCGTCCCGGTGGTAAATAAATTCTTCTTCCCGCGGGGCTTCGGTCCAGAATTCACGCCGGAACTTTTTAAATTTTGATTCTTCTTTGTAAGGCTCTGAAGAGTAGGGGCGAACCTTGGAGGCGCGTCCGCGGATGATTCCGCCGAGGCGCTCGATCCAGCTTTTAGGTCCGTCTTCATAACGATTGTCATCGTAAGAGAGATCTTCATATTCGTCGTAGCGCGGACGCGGTTCGTAATTCTTGCTGTAGCCGCGGTTGGCGAGGCTGTCGCGCATATCGGTTCGGGCGTCGGGAAAATCGGATTGCCGTGTGTTATCGTAGGAGGCGCTTTGGTAGCCGTGCCGGCGCATGATGGAAGCGCTAATCGCGGCGCGGCGTGAGTCCCGTTGGGCGCTCGGCTCGGCGCGGCGCCGTGACTTAAAGGATGAAAGGTCGTTTGCCGAGGAGCGGGTATTATACTCACCGCCTTCCCGGTAGGTTCCATAGGTTTTGGTATTGAGGCTGTCGCGCAGCTCCGGACGGGTCGCCCGTGAGGGGCGGTTCCAAGCTTTCGCAAAAAGGGCTTCCCGTGCTGCCGGAGGGGCGGCTTCATATTCGTACCGTACGTTGAGCGGTTCCCGGCGGGGACGAGGAGTCCGTTTGGGTTTGCTGTTTCGTCCGCGGAGTTTGCTGCTGATGGCCGCAATAAGTCCTCTCGGGCGTTCTCGATCGTAGCCGTCTGCCCGACCGCGGCGGATGCCGAGTTCTGTTTCAACTTTTTCCAATTGGGGTTGGATTTGTGCGCGTTTATCCGGCGCTAAAACCAAGGCTTGCCGCAAATCGGAAAGAGCGCCTTCGTTGTCTCCCATGGCTTGACGGGCGAGACCGCGGTTGGCGAGGGCAACGCCGTTGGTTGGATCGACACCGAGCGTTTTGTCGAGATCAATAGCGGCAGCCTGGTAGTCACCGGATTGAAAACGGGCTTGGCCGCGAAGAAGAAGAGCGTCCGGCGAATGGCGGTCCCGCTCAAGGTAGCGGTTTAAATCATCGACGGAATCTTTTGTGCGTCCCATCTCGAGGAATAAACGGGCACGGGGTAGGCGGGAGCGCCAGGCATCGGGTCCCATTGCAATCGCGGCCGTATAAGCGCGGAGCGCTTCTTCGGGGCGGCCGGCGCGTTCATAAACCGAACCCCGCATGGTATAGGCCATTCCGGAGGAATCGTCTGCTTTGATGGCGATGCCGAGGTTGGACAACGCGTCATGGTGGTCGCCTTCCGTGCGGCGGAGAGCTGCCATTCCCAGGTAGGCCGGGACAAAACGCTTATTATTGCGGGCGGCGTATGTGAAATCTTTGCCGGCTCCCATGGTATCGCCGAGAATCAGGCGAGCAAAGCCGCGGGCGGTAAAGGAATCGGCACTGTTGGGAGAGAGTTTCGAGGCTAAAGCGGCGTCCTGCTGGGCGCCCCGTTCGTCGCCTAATTCCATTCGGACAATGGCTCTAAATCCGGAGGCAGTTTTCCAGGGGGAGAACATCTTTATGGCCCGGGAGAGAGTAGCCTCGGCCTGATCGAGGCGGCCCTGTTGATAAGCGGTCACTCCCCGCCGCATAACTCCTACAGCCTCCCGGGACGGTTGGGGGGAGGCGTGGAGTGCCGGCGATACGGCTATTGATAGGAGGAGTCCGGCAGTGACGGGGAGTGTTCGCTTCATCCTTTTCAGGATGGCCTCAGAGTGGTTACGCAACCACCATCATGAAGCCTAGGCCTAATTAGGCCTAAGGGCCTAGAGGGGTTAGGCCGGACTTTTCCCTAGAAGTCCGGCACAGCGGCCCTGCCGGGAACCGCTAGAACCGGATTTTGGCTTCCAAATGCAAAGGAAGGGGTCGTTCGAGGCTTCCCCGTCGGGGAACGGTCGGTTGGCGGGTTGCGATATGGTGCCCAAAGAGACCGGCGGCGATCCCTCCGCCGTGGACAGCCAAGGCTGGGCCGATATCGCCTGAAACGTAGAATTTGATGCCGAGGGCAGCGGTGATCAGACCGAGAAATAGCCCGGATCCTGTATTCACGTATTTGTGGTCGATATTGGGGTCCATCCAGAGCAGGAAACCGCCCCCCGGAACGAGCATTGCCGCTGCCCCGACCAGGAAATCCTTGGATACCCGGACGTCGTTGGGGTCTCTGCCGTCGTCGTACTCGTCGTCCTGATCGTAATAGCGCCGGCGCCGGTCCTGGTCGTCGTAATCCCGGGGCGGCAGAGGGCGCCTGCGGTATTGGGCGAGCTGCAAATCGAGCTTGCCGCCGGCGGCCTGGGCGGTCGGCGCCAGGAGGCCGGCTATCATAAGGAGCGCGAGGACTCTCATCGTCTTAAGTATAGGGAAAGTCAGGGATTTGTCGAGGGTTTTGGTATTAAGTCTCGGAAGCGGCGTTTTTTAGCCTTTAACGCAGAGCACCTGCTTAAGCACTGCCTTAATTTCGACCAGATCGTTCTGATCCTTCATCACCTTTTCGATGTCCTTGTACGCCCCGGGAATTTCATCGATTACGTTTTTATCCTTGCGGCATTCGACCCCGTAGGTCTGCTTTTTCAGATCATCAACCTTGAAGCGTTGACGCGCTTTGGTGCGCGACATCACGCGCCCCGCTCCATGCGAGCAGGACATGAACGACTCGGGATTGCCCTTTCCTTCAACGATATAGGATTTCGCTCCCATCGATCCCGGAATAATCCCCATATCACCGACCCGCGCACGCACCGCACCCTTGCGGGTGATCAGGACGTCTTCCCCGTAATGGGTTTCCATCTTGGCAAAGTTATGATGGCAGTTCACCATCAGGTCCACCTGGAGATCCCTGTCGAGATAGAACCCGACCTCCTTGATCACACGCGCCATCATGATGCGCCGGTTCTCAAGGGCATAGGATTGCGCCCACATGAGGTCTCTCATGTAGTCCTTGAATTCCGGCGTGTCTTGGGCGAGGTAGGCCAATAGCGGGTCGGGCAGATGAACGGCCAGCTTCTTCATGATGCCCTTGGCCTTGTTCATGTAAACGTCGGCGATGCGCTTGCCGATGTTTCTGCTTCCCGAATGCAGCATCACCCAGACACCGTTGTTTTCATCGAGACAAATTTCGATGAAATGGTTCCCTCCCCCGAGAGAAGAGATCTGCTTCATCGCCTTGGATTTGAGGTCCTGCAGGACGGAGGGGAGTTTGTCGAAGCCGTCCCAGTGAGGCCACGCCATGACTTCATTGGAGATTTTTTTGTTCGCGTTGAATCCGACCGGAACCGAACTTTCGATGGAGCTGCGCAGGGTGGAGAGGCTGTGGCCGAGGTCGTTGGCCGTGATCCCCTTCAGTTTCGCGGCCGCCATCCCGCAGCCGATGTCGACACCGACCGCCGCCGGACAAACCGCGCCCTTGGTCGCAACGACCGAGCCGATCGTGGCACCCATCCCCCAGTGGACGTCGGGCATGACGGCAACGTGCTTGAACAGAAACGGAAGCCGTGCGACGTTGTTCAGCTGTTGTTGGGCGGACGCTTCGACCGTATCGGTCCATACCTTTACGGGCACTTTCCCGCCGCTGATAATTTTTTGGATGGGCATTTTTCTTTCCCCGTTTGAGTTTAACAGTAAATGGGCCGCCCCCGATCATTTGCTATTGTCCTTTCTCAGAGAGGAGAGTGTGTGAAAAAAATAATCGCTAGTTACGACGCCTTCATGACCCCTGATAGGGAAGCCTGCTTTCGCGACATCGGATTACTGATTCTTAGGCTTGGAGTCGGGCTCATGATGGCCTTCTCGCACGGGCTCGGGAAGGTTCAAAAATTCTGGGGCCCCGGGCCGATTAAATGGGCCGATCCCCTCGGAATCGGGGCCGCCCCGTCCTTGTTTTTAGCCGGCAGCGCGGAATTTTTCTGTTCCCTCGCACTCGCGGCGGGTCTGTTGACGCGTCTAGTGTCCTTGCCGCTGGCCTTCACGATGACGGTGGCAGCCGGCGTCGTGCACTGGCAGGACCCTTTCAAGAAGAAGGAGTTTGCCCTGCTGTATCTAATCGCCTATTTGGTTCTATTTCTGGCCGGTCCGGGCCGATACTCGGTGGATGCATGGCTGCGGGCGCGATACTCTGAGAAGCCCGTAAATTAATTTCTAAACGCAACAAACGCACGCGGTGCCTGGCACCTTCCTGGATGATTGACGGGAATGTGAAGCTGTCTTGAAAGAGCCGTGAGAGTCATGCGCCTAAGCTGAGGGCATGAAGACTCTTGAGCGGTTCTTGGTTCAGCTGCCTGTTGTCGCCGCCTTATTCTTGGCGGCGTCGGTCATCTGCGCTGCCTTCGGGGCGGCGCAGGATGTCAAAAGAAAAGCCACGTTTATAATGAACGGAGCCGTCTTAAACGTCGAGGCGTCGTATACGGATGTAGTTGTTTGTGATCCGGATAAAGGAGCGCTCGGCATTCCCTACGCCCGGATTAAATTCGGCGACGACGGCCGGTTCGTCTATGTCAGCGGGAGCCTCACGGACGAATGCTACCTGTTTAAGCGGGATAAGGGCTTTCCCGGGGGACCCTACGACTTCATCGTCATTGATACCCAAGGGGCGCGTGTCCTCCAAGGGCAATTTGTGCTCCCAAGCGCAACCACCTAGTTGTGATTGAGTAATGCGATTAGAGGGGTTCGCGGCTTGACAATATTTTTAAACTATTATTTAATGAAATTCGATTTCATTAAAAAAAGAGCCCTCTCCGACATCTAATAGGTAAAATTCGACATTAAGCATCTTCAGTGGGAACTCTTTAATTAATTATTGAAATTTAATTTCAATAAGAAGCGGGGGGTTGAGTCGATGAAATGGACGCTTGCAGCGGCCTTGTGGATTTTAATGGGAGGTGGTCGAGTGTTCGCCACCCACCCGCTGATCACTGACGATGCCGCAACCCAGGGCGTGGGCCGGTTTCAGATCGAGATTAATAATCAGTTCGACCGTGACCGTGCGGGTGGGACGACCGAAGATTGTTCAGAACTTTCGACCGTGCTTGCCTACGGGATCTCCGAGGGCGTCGACGTGCTCGTGAGCGTTCCGTTCGCCGTTGTCCGGACGCGCGACGCTAGCGGTGTTTCCGAAGTGCAGGGATTTTCCGATGTGGGTTTGGAGCTTAAATGGCGGTTCGCTCGCGCGGCCGACTGGGACTTTGCGGTCCGGCCGGGTATTACCTTCCCTTCGGGCGATAGAACGGCGGGACTTACGGCTGAGCGATCATCTCAAAGCCTGTTCGTTATTGGCTCGCGTGCGTTCGGCCGAGCGGGCGTTCATGCGAATGCCGGGTACACTCGAAACGATAATATCGTGGGGGAGCGCACGAATCTTTGGCACGCGTCGATTGCGGGAGAATGGAGCGCGGCTAAGTCGATTCGGGCGGTCGCTAACGTGGGAATCGAGCGGTCGCCCAATTTTACTGCGGCTTCGGACGCGGTCTTCGCGTTGGCGGGGTTTGTCTATTCTCCGTTCGAGCGCCTCGATTTGGATATCGGGTACAAGCGCGCTTTGACGGATTCTGAAACCGATCACGCGGTTCTTGTCGGAACGGCTGTTCGCTTTTAGGTCCGCCGCGGCGGCTACAGCCCTTTTTTGAATTCGCTCATTTCCTTTTTTTGCCGTTCGCGCATTTCCTGCATAGACTCGCGCATTTTCTTTTTCGTGTCGGAGATGCCGCTGCGCATGCCGCCGATAATTTCTGAAGCGGTATAGGGTTTGGCGGGAGTTAGAATCTCCGTTTTGGTCGGCAGATCGCGTTTCACATCGGTATTGTCGGTTGCGGGTGAAGAGAGCTTTCCCACGATGCCGGGTGCCGCATCCGCGAGCCATTTTTTTACAACACCGGATCTCACCGCGAAGTTGACAGAGGTGATGGCCAGGCCATCGGCGGCACGGCGGGCCATCGAAGTGTTTACTCCGATCATGCGTCCTTGAAGGTCTATCAGCGGCCCCCCGGAATTTCCCCGATTGATAGAAGCATCGGTTTGGAAGACATCCTTGCCTTTAACGCCGCCGAGATCGGCAACCAGGGTGCTGACGACTCCCGATGTAAGCGTCCAGAGCCCGCCTTGTTCCGGATGGCCGATGGTGACAACCGGTTCACCGGGTTGGATATCCGTTGAATCCGCAATTTCCATTACCTGAACCGAAGTGCGGGGCTCGACCAGTTCGAGGATCGCAAGGTCCAGGGCGCGATCGGCTTTGAGAACCTTCGCGTTCACCGGGTTTGCGAGATCCTGCTTTGGATCCCCGGTTAGATTTTCCGGCTTGAAGTAGATGCGGATGGTCTCGAATGGTTTTCCCGAGGCATCGGGGATAACCACATGGGCGTTGGTGAGGATGTGTCCCTTCGCATTGATGATGCTCCCCGTCCCTAATTCTCCGCCGCCTTCTCCGCGGCAAAGCACCACAACGACCGAGGGGGAGGCCTGTTTGTAAATTTCGGAGGGGTCTAGTTTTTCCCCATCAGCCAGTGTTCGTCCGCCGCGGACTCCCGCGACGGCGGTCGGGGTGCGAACCTGGTAGCGGCGGGAGGTCGCCCGTTTGAGCCAGGCCGAGAAATAACTGTTGCTGCTGTTTTCCAAGCCGCTGCCGCCTACGGTAACCGCTTTTGCATCATTAAAAACAGATGCGGCCATTTGGATATAGGCATCCCCTTTATCAATGCCCCTTCCTGCTGTCTCCGCGTTTTTACCGAGTCGATTCAACTCTTGATCCAGCGCGTCGTCGAGCTTACGCCCGCCCCGGACCCCGGCGAC
>JBFIEP010000043.1:0-11532 GCA_041603335.1 Elusimicrobiota bacterium
ACAACTGACAGCGCCGGGGCTATGCTCTGGGTGCGGTGACGGTGCAAGGAGTTCCAAGGGGGCGCATCTAAGACGGAACAAACCATGGGCGGTGATGAAAATGAGAATAAAGGACTTAATACCGTGGAGTAGGAAGGGAAACGGGCGCAAGAGGCATAGGCCCCTCGAGGAGAGGCGCGGCCTTATGGAGTCCATGAATCGGGCGTTGGGGCCTTCCCTATTCGGCGGCCTGAGCGGCTTTGCTCCCGATGTGGATATCGAGGAGACGCCGAAATCGGTTCTGGTGTCCGCCTCGCTTCCCGGAGTGGACAAGAAGGATATCCGCGTGGACGTTACCAAGGATATCCTCACCATCCGCGGGGAGCGGAAGATGGAACGGGAATACGAAGGAGAAGGCGGCTATTGCTGCCGTGAGCAGGCTTACGGGGCGTTTAGTCGATCCGTTTCCCTGCCCGCGTCGGTGCATTCAGATGATGTAAAGGCGCACTACGAGAACGGCGTGCTCAAGATCGAGCTCCCCAAGGTCGAGGAAACACCGGCGCATCGAATCGAGATTGATTGATAAAGCTAAGGAGGTGGCAGCGATGTCAAGAGAGTTGGCTCGCAGAGAGCATGATCCCTTCAGGGAAAGGATGGGTATAGGGGACAGCATCAGCGGGTTGTTCGATGATTTTTTCAACGAACGGCCCACGCTGGCAGGCCGGTCCATGCGGTCCGACACCGGGCTGGGATGGACTCCTGCCGTCAATATTCGGGAAACCGACGACGCGCTTATTGTGTACGCCGGTCTTCCGGGAGTTGAGAGAGACGACGTGGACCTCGAGGTTCAGGAGAACGCCTTGATCCTCACCGGCAAGTGCAAGACAGTAGACGGAGAGGGCGGTTGGGTCCGCGAAGAGCTGCCAAGCGGACAGTTCTACCGGGCCTTCAATCTTTCCGCAGAGGTCGATCCGGATAAGGTGAAGGCGTCGTTTAACAACGGCATCCTGGAGATCTGTCTCCCGAAAGCTGAGCAGTCCAAGCCGCACAAGGTGGAGATCACCTGATGCGGCCGGTCGAAACGGGAGCCCGGAAGCCGGGCTCCCGCGGGCGGTATTGAAAGGAGGCGGCTTGCGGGGGGCGGCAGTCATGAGAACCCGGCGCGTATTTGCTCTTAAAACCCGGTGGACCATTATCGCGGTCTTCATAGTGGTCTTCGCGCTGGGGGTTGGCTTGTCTTATTGGTTCCAAAACGGAGGACAAGCGGCGTTTGCGGCCGTGCTTTCCTTCAGTCTTTTAACGGCCTTCCTCCTGGTGTTTTTTTTATCGAGGACCATCCTTCAGCCGATTCGCGCCTTGGCCAAGTATGCGCGGAAATGGCAGCTCGGGCAGCCTTGGCAGTTTGAAGTCTCGACGGTCATCCCTGAGATTGACGGGCTTTTTAAACGCATGAAGGAGCTGATGGAGAGTTTAAACGAGAAATTCCGGAAGGCCGTTGAGAGAGACAGACTTAAATCGAAGCTCGTGACGATGGTCAGTCATGAACTCACCAATGCCATCAGCGTGATTCATGCCGCGTCTGTAACGCTGTATATGACCGAGCCCGAACCGCGTAATAAAAAGCGGGACAGGATGTTTCGGATGATTAAGGCCCAAAGCCTTTCCATCTCCACGACCGTCAGCAACCTGCTCAGCGTCGACCGCCTAAGGTCCGGGAAGCTGGTGTTTGCCAGGACAAGAATCGACTTGAGGACGCTGCTTCTTAAAAATATCGATATGATGGATATCCTGTTCGAGAACAAGGAGCTTCAGGTCTCGACCCGCTTCCCGGACGTCGTAACTCCGGTTTACGCCGACCCCGACGCAATGACCTTGGTCGTCACCAATCTCATCAGCAACGCGATTAAATTCACGCCCGAGGGGGGAACCATCACCGTCGGGCTGAGGCGGGATGATAATTTCCCGGGCTATCTCCGCGTTTTTGTTGAAGACACGGGCATTGGAATTGATCCGGAGGAGAGGCATAAGATTTTTTCCGGGTATTACCGCTCCGAGAGGGGCAAGCCCCACTCGAAGGGATTTGGCATAGGGCTGTCGCTTGTTAAGACCATCATTGAGGCGCATGGCGGCAGGCTGGAGTTGGAGAGCACGCCGGGCAGGGGTTCGACATTCTCCTTCCTGATGCCGACGCATGTAAAAGGGAGGTTTGCGTCAAAGTCGAAGAAAAAGATCGCGCCGAAGCAAAAGAAGGCACCGACCTAGGAGCGCCGGTGCCGGAACCTGGATGGCTTGATTCGACTGGAGGGTCGAATCTATCAGGAGGAGAGATGAAAACTACAAAAAGGATCAGTAGACCCGTTGTCGCATGGGTGGAGGACGACAGCGACTTTCGGGAGATCGTGCAGGAATGGCTTTTACCCGGCTACGATCTTATGACGTACAAGGACGGGGGCGAGTTCCTCGAAGAAATGGAGGATATTCGGCCGGATGTCATCATGTTGGACGTCATTCTCCCCGGACCGGACGGATTCAAGCTGTGCCGTGAAATCCGGAAGAATCCGAGCTTTGCATCCGTTCCGATACTTTTTCTGACCGCCTCTAAAAGGGATCAGGACTACGTTAAGTATTTGAAGGCGGGCGGTACCGCTTATCTGGGTAAGCCGATTGAAAAAAACGAGCTGTTGCCGATGCTCGACGAGTTGATCGCCGCGAAGCGGTTCATGGGAGCGGAGGATAGGGTCTAGGAAAGGAGGGCTTCATTATGAAGGTACAGACGGCGTACCGATTATTTTCCGCGTTCACGGCAGCCGCCGCGCTGGCATTGACCGGGGTGGCTGCCGGCACCGCAAACCCCGTCGAGTTCCAAGAGGTATTCGCCCAGGCCGCTAAACGAGCCAAGCCGGCCGTTGTCAACATTACCGCGGTGCACGAAGAGGATGTACTGGTTCAGCGGCCGCAGTTCTATTTTGGCGACCCGGAGGACTTGTTCCGCCAGTTCTTCGAAGGGCACGGTCCCCGTTCAAAACCCCGCAGGTTTCGCCGGCAATACGAAGGGGCCGGCTCGGGAGCGCTTATCGATCCGCGCGGCTACATTGTCACCAATGATCACGTGATTCGGGGTGCCGATGAAATCAAGGTCACTCTGACCCACCCGAGCGGCCGGGAGAAGGTCGTTGCCGCAAAGGTCGTGGCGAAGAATGCGAGTATGGATTTGGCCGTTGTAAAACTCCAAAGAAAAGGGAACTATCCCTTCCTCAAGCTCGGCGACTCGGATGGAATCCGGGTAGGCGATTGGGCCATCGCCATAGGGTCGCCTTTCCGGCTTCAGCAGACCGTCACGGCGGGAATAATCTCCGCCTTGAGGCAGTCTATTTCCATTGAAGGCCGCAGCTACCACAATATCATCCAGACCGACGCGGCCATCAACCGGGGAAACTCGGGGGGACCCCTCCTCAATCTATCCGGAGAGATTATCGGGATCAACACGGCAATCTATACCCCTTCCGGGGCGTTTGCGGGTATCGGCTTTGCGATTTCGGTTAACGAGGCTAAGGAGTTTATAGAGGCCGCCTTGGAAGGTAGGGAAATTCACTACGGTTGGCTCGGGGTGGAGCTGGGAAGCGTCGATGAAGTCATGAAGTCCCGCTTCCATTTAGAGAGCACCGACGGCGCGCTCGTAAACAAGGTGATCGAAAACAGTCCGGCGTCCGAGGCCGGGCTTGAGAGAGGGGATGTTATTTTAAAGCTGGACGGGGATAAGATTACTTCGCCCTCCGACGTGGTGCATCTGGTTAGGCGTGCGAAGCCGGGCGAGAAAGTCCGACTGATGATTAAGCGCGGAGGCAGGGACAAGACGATTCCTTTAAAACTCGGCGTTCGGCCGGAATGGGTGGACGTCGGGGAGGCGGGGCCATCGGGATCGGATCCGGGAGGCGGGACCGCCAAAACGTTCCATTGGAAGGAGGTCGAGTTCCGCCAGGCGGAGGAAGGGGTGCGTGTCGGCGGAGTCCGGCCGGATTCGCCCTTATACGGCTATCTTTGGGAAGGCGATTTAATCAACGGAGTGAATCAGACCCAAATTTCATCGGTCGAAGAGTTTGAGCGGCTGGCTCCGAAGCTTGATCTGGCCGCCGGGGTTGTGTTTGACATTTTGAGGCGGAACCAACCGATGTATGTCAGTGTCCAAATTCGGGGGTAGAACGGCATGAGTCAATGGCAGTGAACACCGGCCGCCGCGGGCGGCCGGAAGCGGCGGAGGACTCGCGCGATGGAAGGTCAAAAGGTCACAAAGGTGTCGGACATACACAAGCTGTACTTCTCGGAGATGGGGAGCGTGCCGTTGCTTTCCGCAAGAGAGGAGCTGGCCATTACCCGGCGCATTGAAGTCGGTTTTTTAAGGCTGGACCGCCTGGTTCTCAGGTCTCCCGTCGCCATGCATCAAATCAAAAACTGGGCGCATCTACTCAGGATCGGGGAGATGGACCCTGAGGAGCTTCTTCCTCGCGGCCGGCAGAGCTCCAAAAAGTGTGCGGGCCTGCGCCGGAACATCCAATTGCTCGCAAGAGCCATCGCTCGTGCGGAGTCGGGCCTCGCGAAAACAAGGCTTCGGCTAAAGCGGACCCGGAATAAAACCGCCAGAACGCAGCTGCTGCGGTTGATTTCGGCCCGCTACGAGAGCCTCGGGGAGCGGGCCGTTTTACTCAACCTCAATCCTGAGCGGGTCCGCCGTATAGCAAACAAGATAAAGGATCAAGCCCGCAGGCTGCGGGAAGGCAAGCCTACCGGTCCCCTGTATATACTGCCGGAGGAGCTTCTGTCCCTGGAAAAGCGGGTTTTGGCGGTTGAAGAGCGGATTATGGATTACAAGCTTAAACTCCTTCGCGCCAACCTGCGTCTGGTGGTTTCCGTCGCTAAGAGCTACGCGGCCACCAGCTTGGAGTTCTCGGATTTGGTCCAGGAGGGCAGCTTGGGACTCATTCGGGCCGCGGATAAGTTTCAGGCATCGAGGGGATTTAGGTTTTCGACCTACGCCACATGGTGGATCAGGCAATCCATCAACCGGGCCATCGGGGACAAGGAAAGGGCCATCCGCCTTCCCGTGCACGTCCAGGAGGGTATGGCCAAGATCAAGAAGGTCGGCAGGGTCTATATGCAGGAACACGGACGCTTACCGCAGGTGGAGGAATACGCGCGGCGCATGCGCATCTCTAAGCGCAAGGTGCAGACCATGCTTTCGCTCATGAAGGAGACGATCTCTTTGGCGACCCCGATAGGGGAAGGCGACCAGAGCCTTGAGGATATAATCGAGAATAAGGCCGAGCCCAGTACCGACCCTTTGGAGGAAGTCGCGCTGCGCACGGAGGTGGGCCGATGGCTCTCGACGCTCAGCGAGCGTGAGGCGGAAATTCTCAGGCTGCGCTACGGCATCGGAACGGGGTGCTCGCATTCGCTTGAGGAGGTCGGCAAGCTGCTGCACATCACGCGTGAGCGCGTCCGTCAGATTCAGATGAATGCGATAAACAAACTAAAAGAGAGTCCGCAGCTCCGGCAGATGCGGGAACTTATGAGTTGAGAACCCTTTCGCCGGACAGCGATCCTACCAGACCGATCCGATAGTTAAGAAAGCCGCGCTGTCTTCCTGGCCGTGAGCGAACTCGGCTCGAATGGGCAGGCCTTTGAGATTCACGCGGACGCCCGTTCCGATTGAATAGCGGGCCCTCGAGTAGAGAGAGCCTAAATCATCGGCGGCGTGCCCTAACTCGTAGAACGCCAGGAGTTCGACGGGGTATTCGCTTAGGGGGGACCAACCGAATTCGATTCCTGAAAGTGCGGTGTTGGCGGCCTTAAAACGCATTTCTCTATAAGAGCGCAGTCCGTTGGAGCCGCCGAGCGGTGCCGTCGTTCCCGCGCTGTTGCTCTTTACAATGAAATCGTTCACTTGGGTTTGTAGTTTATTGCAGTCGCTTTTGAGTGCCGGGTCGGTAATCGCGGTGCATTGCAGGTCGGCTGCGCCCGGACCTGCGTCGCGTATGACAAGCGCGGCATTGATCTTCGTCCCATACGAAAGCCGGAAGCTGCGGCGCTTTTGTGTTCCGCTGAACTTAACCCTAAAAAGCTCTAAGTCGCTCTGGGCGGGGCGACCGGCCAAGGTCGTCATGGAAGCGTCGATCTTCAGACGTTCATCTTCCAAGGGTTTGTAGCGCGCGCCGAAGGTAATCGCATTACTGGTCACATCCTTGAGGTCTTTGCGGCTGATCGGGATCGTACTCCCCGCGCGGTTCTTGTACTCGACAAAGCCGATTGAGGAAAACACGAGCGATGCGTGCAGCGACAGGCGCTCGGGGATGCGCTCATAGTCGAGCCGGGCGCCAAACCCAAAACCGTCGATCACCTGTTCGACTAGGAAACCTTGGTTATATGCGCGGCCGTATTGCGTTGTAAACTCGGCCCGGTTGAGCAGGCCGAACCCGGTTGTAAGTTTGGCGCGGCCGTCGAAAACCGGGAGCCCCTGAAGTACGAGGCCGCCGCCGCGAACGGCTCCCAGGGCTGCAGCCGCGCCCAAGGTCGTTCCTTCTTTGAAAACATTTTTCGCGGCCGCGGCGCCTCCGTAAATCGCGCCCACCCCGTCTAGGGTGAGGACACCGGGAGCGCCGAGATAGGAAGGGTCGCTTGCGGCCGCAGGGGTGCTTAGCAATAGACAGGCAGCTAGGAGTATTCGAAATGGTGTCATGCGGTTGTTGAAATTCGGTAGAGCCGGTGATCCTCCACATCGTAGATTAAAGGTTCTACGGTGAGTCCGGGGTGTTGGGTTCGAAAGGACTTCGCCTCTTTCAGGATGAAAGTCGCAGGGTCGCCTATCTCTGCTTTGGGCTCGGATTCATTGAAATGCTTCGCGGCGCGCTCGGGATCCCAGCCGGATTGAACCAGGCCGCTGATGACGTCCTTTCTGCGCGATTCTAAATTACTCATGCCGCAATGTGTGTGACCGATTAACGCCAGGTGCCGCACGCCGGCATAACCGGTGACGAAGGCAGCTGCGAAGTCTTCGGGCTTTAGGTTTGCACCCGCGTCACGCAGCACGAAGGCGAAATTCCGGGGCAGTTTTAAATCGATGTGGTTATCGATGCAGGTGCCGATCAGGAGTTCCGCGTTGGCGTACTTCTTTGGGGCAGCTCCCAGGTTCTGGTAGCGCAGGAGATCTCCGATGGGAGTGTTGGATATTCCTTCCGGGATGTCCTTTTCGGTGTTGATGGGTTTTAAATCTGCCATGATGAAATTCTACGAATTTACGCCATTTGGCCTCAGCAGTCTTTTGCAGCGGCCATCCGTTTCGTTAAGAAAATTAACCGCAGGTGGAGGGGCCGTCGCCGGCGGCGGGGTCGCCGCTGCGAAAGGCGATGTGAAAAAGCCCGATTCCAAAGAGGAGGGATCCGGTAAAAACGAGTACTTCGGAAGCACCCGTTCCCAGCGATGTTATCGCCGGTCCCGGGCAAACGCCGCCAATACCCCATCCAATACCAAAGGCGGCGGCGCCTGCGATGAGCCGCGGCGTTGCCTTTCCGGCATCGGGCAGATCGAAGGCCGGCGCGAAAAGAGGAATGCGGCGTTTAAGGACCAAGGGATACAAAAGCGCGTAAATGCCGATGCCGCCGATCATTACGAAGGCCAAGGCCGGTTTCCATTCGCCGAAGAAATCCAGAAATCCGATAACGTTGACGGGATTGGTTAAGCCGCTGATCACCAGTCCGACGGCAAAGAGAATCCCGGAGAAAAACGCGGAGATGCTTCTCATAGCGCGCCTCCCAGGATATGCTCAACAACATAGACCGTGATGGCTCCGGTGACAACGAACGTCACCGTTGCAATTAAGGAGCGCCCCGATAAGCGGCCGATGCCGCAGATGCCGTGTCCGCTCGTGCACCCGGATCCGATCTGGGTTCCAAGCCCGACGAGGAGGCCGGCGGCGATCAGTGCGCCGTAGGATCGGGTGGCCAAAGGCGTGAAGACTTGAAACCCAAAAAGGTGCATCCCGAACCCGCCGACGATGAGTCCCCCAAGGAATGCATAGCGCCACCCGTTTAAGCGGGTTTGGGAACGGAGTAATCCTCCGATCATTCCGCTGATCCCCGCAATTTTTCCATCGCTGATCAGAAGCAGGATTCCCGCTAGGCCGATGAGGAGGCCGCCGATGAGAGCGTTGATGAACTCGGGTGGAATCATAATCAATTAATTTTAATAAACTGGGATCTCATGGAGATCAAAGAATTAAATGGCGGGGAGTGTAAATCCTACCTGATCGTTTCTCAAAAGACCCGGGAAGCGGCCTTGATCGACCCGCTGCTCCAGCGGACGCCGGACTATATCGCTCTCTTGAAAAAAGAGGGCCTGAGTTTGCGCTATGCCATGGATACCCACACGCACGCGGATCACCTTTCCGGGTGCACCGATTTAGTGGACCGTTTAGGGGGCGAATATGTGATGGGAAGAAGCGGTCTTCCCGTCTGTGTCTCCCGCCGTGTCGAGCATGGTGAAACGATTGGTTTCGGCGATGCCGCCTTAAGGATTTTAGAGACTCCCGGCCACACCACCGACAGTGTTTCGATTTCTACGCAGGATGCCTTCTTGAGCGGGGATTTTCTGTTTATCGGCGCCTTGGGGGCAGGGCGTCTCGATTTACCCGGGGGGGATCCTCTCACGCATTATAAAAGCCTCGAGCACCTGGATGGCCTGGCGGATTCTGTGGAATTGCTGCCGGGCCATGACTACCAGGGAAAAGAGAGGTCCACTCTCGGGGACGAGAGAAAATCGAACCCGGTGTTAAGTCCGCGTTCCCGGGATGAATATGCCGCTTGGTGGGAAACTAAAAAGATGGGGCCGGCCGATTGGATGAAGGGAGTCGTTAAGGCCAACATGAAATGCACCGTTGATCCTGATGCCGTCTTGATTCCCTCCGCCGAGGGAGCCTGTGCCTCGGCCTGCGCCTCCATCGACCTTCACGGCGCGGGTTCTCTGCCGCAAATTTCTGCGGGTGATTTGGCCGCTCTTCTGTCGAAGAAGGAAGACGCGCCGTTTTTATTGGACGTTCGCGGCGTTGAGGAGTTTGAAGGGGATTTGGGGCATATCCCGGGCAGTGTTTTAGTCCCTTTAAATCAGCTTTCCTGGCGTAAAGACGAGATCCCCAAGGACCGGTCTGTTGCTGTCGTCTGTACCTCCGGAGGGATGGCTTCCCTTGCCGCCGCCGAGCTTAAGCAGTCCGGATATGAAAAGCTCTGGGTCCTAACGGGCGGGATGGCGCAATGGCGTCGTTTGGGTTTCTGACAGCAGTTCGCGGACCTTTCGTTCGATCGTATCGCGCACTTCTCGGAAGGCTTCAATCGAAGAGCCTTTGGGATTAGCCAGACCCCAGTCGGCATTAAATTTCGCCGGTAATTGCGGTTGGGCCGCCCCGCAGCCCATGGTGATGACCGCGTCCCAGAAAACCGTCGGGAGCTCGGAAAACCCTTGGGAGCGCTGGGTTTTGATATCAATCCCGCGCTCAGCCATAACCGATATCGCCGTTGCGTCGACGCAGCCGCAGGCCCGCGACCCGGCGCTATAGACTTCAACGGCGTTTCCGCCGAGTTTTCGCGCGAAACCCTCCGCCATTTGGCTGCGGCAGGAGTTTTCCACACAGACGAAAAGGAATTTAGGGACCATGCCCCTCTATCGTAGCAACAATGGGCTTTAATAAGATGGGGAGGATGAAGCACGGCCCCGGAACCTCTGTCGGAATTGTTGGCGGCGGACAATTGGCGCGCATGCTCGCACTTAAGGGGCATGAGATGGGGCTCACGGTTCGGGTCCTGTCCAAGGCATCGAGTGATCCTGCCGCACAGGTTTGTGCGGGCTGGGTGAAGGGTGACCCGGAGAACCGACGCGATTTAACCTCATTTTTTAAAAAGGTCTCGGTCATTACATTTGAGAGTGAATTCTACTCCGGACGGCTGTTCTCCGAAATTTCCAAAAAGACGCGAACGCGCGTGCGCCCGTCGCCGCGGATCATGGGCCTGCTTCAGGACCGCTTGAGCCAAAAGCGGCTTTTCGTGAAGTACGGGATTGCCACCTCTGAGTTTGTGTCTGTTTCCGATCCCGTTGAGGCATTTGAGCAATTGGGTCCATGCGTTTTTAAAACCCGGATGGGCGGCTATGACGGCTACGGTACATTTGTCGTCAAGAAAAAGCGGGATGTTGCGTCGCTTAAGGGGGGGCCGTTTATCGCCGAGCGCTTTATCCCGTTTAAGTCCGAGCTTGCGGTCAGTCTGGTCCGGGATACAACAGGAAAGATTTGCGTCCTCCCTCTGGTTCAAACGCATCAGGAAAATTCACGCTGCCGCTGGGTGAAGGGTCCGGTCGGGCATCGGGCTTTTTTACCGTTAGTTTCCCGCCTGAAGAAAATGCTGACGGCCGAGAAGTACGAAGGGATTTGCGCGTTTGAGCTCTTTGATACGGGGCGCGAGCTGTTGGTGAACGAGGCCGCGCCGCGTGTTCATAATTCCGCCCATTATTCCCTGGATGCTCTCGATGAGGATCAATTTACCCTGCATATGAAGGCGGTGGTAGGTGCGTCGGTGCCGCTTTGTACAGCGATGGCTGCGAAGGGGTTTGCCATGTGGAATTTGCTTGGAGCGGGGACCCGCCCGCCAATATGGAATTATCCGCAGGGCGTGCATTTGCATTGGTACGGAAAGCAGGAGTGCCGTCCGGGCCGGAAGATGGGACACGTTAACGCGGTGGGGAAATCCCCCAACGATGCGCTCGCGTCCGCTAAACGCGGCGCCAAGGAGATTCGTCTATGAAGCCTCTCGTCGCCGTTATCATGGGAAGTGATTCCGATTTATCGATCATGCAGGGCGCTGTCTACATGCTAAAGGAAATGGGCATTGCGCATGAAGTGCGCGTGGTGTCTGCGCATCGAACACCGGCGAAAATGCAGTCCTTCGCGCAAAAGGCCGCAGGCCGCGGGCTTAAGGTAATTATCGCGGGTGCCGGGGGTGCGGCGCATCTGCCGGGGATGGTTGCGGCATCGACGACCCTGCCGGTGATTGGGGTTCCTGTCGGAATTACCGCTCTTGATGGTCTCGATGCCATGTTGTCGATTGTTCAAATGCCCCAAGGTGTCCCCGTGGCAACGATGGCGGTAGATAATTCGCTTAATGCGGGCCTCTTTGCTGCGAGAATCCTTGCGCTGCACGATAAACGGATTCTTAAACGAGTTCAGGCGTATGCGCAAGAGCAGAAGGCAAAGGTCGCCGCGGCGAACAAGCGTTTAAAAGCGAGGCGTTCCTAACCGAGGCAGTATTCGGCGAAAGCCGCCGCGTCCCGCGCGGCGTCCGCCGCCTTTAAGGGAAGTCCCGATACGTTAAGGCGGCATCGTCCGGGGGTTAAGACCGGATAGATGTGGCGGCCGTACAAGGCTGCGGCAGCACCTTTTCTCACATTAATATTTCGAAACATCCCGGCGTAGCGGTCTGTAAATGCGGACTCCAGGGGTGTGCCCTTGGAATGCTGCTTCCA
>JBFIEP010000044.1:0-11326 GCA_041603335.1 Elusimicrobiota bacterium
CCCAAAAAAAACCCCAGGCGCGCGCGGGCGTCGAAGACCTGGAGCAAAGCTCCAGCGCCGGGGGGAGCTGCTTCTTTTCTTACCTGCGTCCGTAAATGAGGACAGGTCCACACCAAAAATCTCCGTTCACGCTCGTTTGGAAGCAGCACCCGAAACATCGTTTTGTACAGATCAGTTTTGCCCCCGGGGTAAAGAAATTACGATTATTTTTCCATCGATATTTTTCCGAAAATATTACAACCTCCTATTGCGCAAAAAGGACGAACTTTCTGACAGGAGCAAAGCTCCAGCGCCGGGGGGAGTAACTTGTTTTTTGACCCGCGTGGGCTGGAATATCAAGTGGCTGCAAAACCCTGAAATCTCATCTTGATATTCCAGGCCAGGACCCTTTTAAAATAATGTTTTGCGCCTCGGGCGCGATGCTTGAAGATTTGAACGCAAATCTCCAAGCCCCAGGCGCTTCCCAGTTGCCGGAGGCAAAGTTGAATTAAATTCTCCCCAAAGCCCCCTCTGGGGGGTTTTTTTGGGTAGCTAAACATAAATTAATTAACTGATTTTTGGAGAGGGCCCAACGGCCCTCAGAGGGCCGGCGGGAGTGGGGTGAGCGATGCCGTTCCCGTTTTCCCTCCCAATGCCGTTCCTTATAATAGTTATAGCGGTACTAGGACCCATTCGTGTATAGGCCTAAAAAACGCAGTGTTTCTTCCCATATGACCCCTTTGTGCCGGTAGGGTCGCCGCTATAATCAAGGTGTGAGAAGGAAGATCGCCGTCCTCCTTTCGACCAGCCTGTTCCTATTAGCCCCGGGACCTCAGGCGTGGGTGTACGCCGCCAAAATTGTGGTGCCGAAGGTCGGCGCCCAGACGGGGATGCCGGGTACCTTTGGGCCGACGACTCCAGGCGCGATGACGCCCGGTCTCACGGTTCCCGGACTTGAAACAGGCGCCCCGACTCTCGGTAATTCCGTTCTCCCGACCTTTTCTTCACCCCTATTATTGACGCCTGCCGGTGCCGATCCGGCATTGGCTTTGCCGGTATCGCGGTCCTTGGTTTCTCAAGGAGCGGCTCCCAAAGGCATGGTGATTCGCTCCCAAGCGTTGCCGTCCCTGGCTCCGGTTACGACGCCTAACCCTATTACAGCCCCTCGGGTCACCACCTCGGGGAGAATATTGCCCCAGACGGTAATGCCGAAGCGGGCGGTTCGTAAAGCGCCGCTGTTAAAAGCCTTGAGTCTGCCTTCGCTCTTTAAGGGAGGGGTTCCCAGTGACGCGAATGCCGCGCGGGCTTTAGGGGAAAAAGATTTTCAGATGCATATGGGGGGCGACGTTGCGCCCAATCAAGCGAGCATCGATTCCGCTGAAGGCCCTTCGATCGGGTCCTTGGAGCAGGGTTCGGCTGTCAGCGCCGAGTATGGAGCTTCGGGTCTGGTGGCCCGGATAGCATCGTTGCCGATCGCGATGCGCCAAGCCGCTTCCAATCTCCCTAATTCGATGCCTTCGGGGTTGATGGTTCTGCAGAACCCGAATGGTCAGCCTTCGGTTCTCGATATCGCGCATGCCGACGGGACTCTCGTAGCGCCGTCGGTCCGAAAGACGGTGGAAGCCGCCGCGCAGGAAGCCTATAGCGCAGAGAATGCCGCTATGAATGCGGCTCTAAGAAAGTTTGCTCCAGCCTCCGATAAAGTACTCAATGCAGCGGATGAAGTTCCCGCTCCAAAGAAGTCCGCCTCCCGCGGTTGGATTTCCCATCCGCTATCCAGAATTTTCTCAAAAGAAACACCGCTGCGCCGTTATCGTTCCGCTTACTTCCCGGTGGTGCTGGTCACGTTATCGGCCGGTGCCCTCGCGCTGGCGTGGGGGCTTCCTGCCCTGGTTTCTCAGATTGCGCCGTTGTTCTTTGATTCGATGACGATTCAAAGCGTCGGCGGAACCCAGGCGGTCGGCGTCTTGTCGAGCATCTTCCAATGGGCCTTCTTGGCGTTTGGAGCCACGACCGCCCTGGCCGCGATTATGACGGTTTGGGAACTTGTTTTGTTCAAGGTTGCCGTAGCGACCGGGCGCAGTATTACTGATGATGAGTTTTGGAAGTTTGCTCGAAAGGAATTGAGCACTTGGGACCTTCACCCCTCGGTGCTGGCGAGTTTGCTGGGCACCGGGCCGGGCCACGGCATCATCAAGTTGTATCGGCCCGCAAATAAATACCGCCATCTTGCCTTTGCGTTTGCACAGGGGGGGTCGGTGTATATTCGCCCCGAGCTCGCGCGGTATCCCTGGCTGTTCCGGTGGGTCGTAAAGCACGAGTTATTCCATTATAAGCTTCATCAGAAACGGGGGCCCCCACCGCATCGTTCACAACTGATGCGGCTTGTTTCCTTTATTTTTTCCGAGGTCGGGGCGCGCGTCGATGAAGTCCGCCCGCTCAAATCCCTCAAAACCGTTCAGATCCCCGTTCTTCAGCGTGTTCTTGAAGAAGCCCGCGTTTCTCTGAAATTAAAACATCCCTACGACACCCTGATCATTCATCCCGGAAATCACGAAACTCGATCCCCCGAAGAATTCAAACAGCTTTCCGGAGGGGTTTCCAATATTGTCCGTCTTAAGACCGCTCCGGAATCAGCACCTGCTGATTCTTTGAAATTCCAAGCGTTTGGGGATTCGATGATGCCGCTTGAGGCCGCTGCGGTTGAGAACGACCGTGCGGAGTACGCGCCAGAGGCTGAGGGAATCATCGAGTACCTGCGGCGTCAGGAGAATAAAGATCGATTCCGCGTCGTTGTGTACCCGCAGAGTTTCGGAGCGATTCCTGAGGCGAAAACCCCTGAAAACGGCCGTCTTGCCGAAACGCTTCATAAACTCGATGAAATTCATTTCATGAAGCAGCGCTTGGAAGCGCAGGGTTCCAATGGGTTTGATGAGGGAACCGCTGACGCCCAAAAGCTCGACACGCTTTCCGGTGACCTCTTGGGACGGTTGGTGAAGAACAAGGCCAACCCGCGCAAGGTCGACAACATGCTTGAGCAGATGATGCTCCAGGTTGTCCGCAGCGGGCTCAAAGGCTTGGAGATCGCGGATGTGCTCGAGTCTCTTTATCGGTCGACGCGCGATAAGGGTGTTGTCCTTCTCCCGTTTGCGCCCGGGGAACCGAATCTCGATACAGTCCAGCGTATACTTCGTTATTGGCAGGCGGCCGACGGCGGCGAATTCTTAACCGAGCGCATCGATCTTCCTGAGGGCGGACATGTCATCGTCGCGCGCAAGGTTGAGCCTCGTGTGGATCTCTGGCTTGATGCAAAAGAAGGCGGCAGTATCGACGGGTCGTTTACCCGGACTTTCAATCAAACGCGCTCTGAGCAGGAATCCTATCTCAGTAAGGCGGGCTTTAGCGAAGAAGAGCTTGAGAAATTTAGAAACGCGGGTCTGGTTGTTAAGCATGTTTTTGGACCGGGGCATGGCGAGCGTATTTTCGTTAGCGTCCACAGGAGACACGCCAAAGAGCTTAGGAAATACGGCGACGAGGCGGGGATTCACTTCGGAGTATCCCGCGGAGGATATCAGCTCCATCTCACTAATTCTGCCGCACTGCAGAGAGTCGATAAAGTTAATGACCTTGGTCTGACGGGTAAGGGCGGCAAGATTTATGATATCGACACCGGGTTGGATGTCACGCACCCGGATTTCGCGGACCGAGATTTAAAGTCTGTCGACTTCGTTGATGAAGGCTGGGAAGATTGGATTGGTCACGGAACGCACAAGGCCGGCATTTCCTATGCCGGCGGGACGATCTATAAAGGAATGGCCCCGGAAGCCGAAGGGCGCATGGGTAAGGTCTTCGCGCAAAATGGATTTGGCGCGAATGATGGCGACATTATGGCTGCGGCCGTTGACGCGATGCAGTGGGGGGCGGATGTTATTAGTCTGTCGTTGGGAAGTCGAGGGACCGTCGATGCGCCTCTCGCTCAGTTCTTTTCCGATTTAACGCTGCAGAAAAACGCGAACGGTGAATACCCGATCGTGACCGGCTCAGCGGGCAACTCAGGACCGTTTAATGACACGCGAAGCCAGCCGTCTACGGGTGAGCGTGTCGCGACGACTCCGTCTGCCACGAAAAGTTTGGATGATGGAATTCCGGAAATGTCCTTTTTCTCATCGGTCGGGCAAACCCTGGACAAGCGCTGGAGCCGCAAGCGCTACCGGCGGCCTTTTGGAATTACCGCTCTGGGCGGTGATGTCACAACGCCTCCCAATGTAACCGACGTTTATTCCGACGGGATTGAATCCTCGAAGTCGAAGGACATGGCGGCGGGGCCGTCCGATTCCAGAGATGGAAAGGGCGTCCGGATGTCGGGGACCTCGATGTCAAATCCAATGGTGGCCGGATTAGCCCTGTTGGTGAAACAGGGGATCCAGCGTGTTCTCAAGAAAGGTTCAGACGCCGCTGAATTTTTCGCGGAGAATCTACCGTTTGTCGTAAACCTGGTAATGATGCGCTCTTCTAAGGATATGCGCGTTCCAATCGCATTCCAGGAAGCCGGCTATATCGACGGTCTGGCTGCCATCGAGCTGGGGGCGAAAACATTCGGCGGCCTTGCGGCAGGACTTCCGCGCCGGCTCGCACGGGCGGGGTTGCGTATGCTCGGGATGGGCAAGCCTGCGACCACTGAAACCATTTCAGAAAAAGACGAGACGCCGTGGGATTGGATCTCGCGCGCGAAACGTATTTGGGATTTGGAGAACCGCGTCTACGAGCAGTCGGAAGCGGCCAAAATCGAGGCTCTGGCGAAGCTGGAGCAGTCTTCCGGCTCGGACGCCGCAGACGAAAATGAGCACTCGGAAGATCCGATGCAGGGTGCCGAGAAGAAAAATCGCATCGGAGATGAGGCCAACGGTATTTACATGCGGGCGTTTAAGAAAGCGCGCGCCGAAGCCCGCGACGAGCTGCTCCGGGCTTTGAAGGATGATGTGTGGCTGGTTCGGATGTACGCGGCTTTCGCTTTTCTGAATTTCAAGGATCCGGCGGCGGTTGATGATCTGATGGAAGTCGCCTTGACGGATTCCGATGGGCGGGTACGGCAGACGGCGTTTCTTGCGATTGCCGAGGTTGTTAGCTACCAAGTCGATGAGGCGCTTAAGCAGGCGCTCTCCAACGAAAAAGCCGACATCCGCATATATGCGGCTTATGCTCTCGCGCGCCACGGTGACGGGTCGGGTATCGATAGAATCATTGCCCAAACGCGCTCCGATGATAAAAAATTGCGGCATACCGCCGTATGGCTTTTGGGACAATTGGGCCGGCGTGCACCGCCCGAGGCTGCCGAAGCCCTCGCGAGCCGTGTCGATAATCAGGACGAGCGCGGCAATATCCAGCATCTCTCGGTCGCCTCCTTGACCGAAATCGCGATGGCCAATCCCAAGGTTGTTACGTCCCAGACGATGTCCGACCTTCTCGATGCCTCCGGCCCCCAGAACTTCGCTTTGACCCGCACCATTTCAAAATTCTTTGTTGCCGCCGTACGATCCTCTGAAGTAAGAGATCGCATGCAGCGCGATCCCCTGCAGGATCGTATCGTTACCTTTATCCATAAGCATAAGGCTTCGGTGAATCGACCGGGCGCTCTTGGGCAGATGGTGACCCTGCTCGCGAAGGTCGTAAACGTATCCCTCGACATGCCCACGCCGATACCGAATCCTACCGGAACAGCGGTTCCCGGGGTAGACGCTGATCTCGGTCCGGTTCATTTGATCGTCGAGATGCCGCGGGAAGGCACCGCTCGGATTGAGAAATTCCAGGATTTCCGCAATGAAGGGGAAGTCCTAACACCTCAATCGATTGGAAGTTTTGGATTGGAAGCCGACGTCTTGAGCCGTCATAACGCCAGGGTGCAGACCGCGATGCCGATGTCTCAGTCCTTGTGGGTGGAGATGCCGGCACCGAAGGTGATGGCATTTAAGACGGATCTCGAGATGCGCGGCTATACCGTCCGCCGCGCAGCGCCCATGTATCGCCTAACCCATGATACGAAGGAACTCGGAGGCATGCCTGCCGTTAAGAAGAGCGGGTTGACGGGCAAGGGAGTGCTTGTCGTCTATCTCGATGAAGGCGGCGATCCCGATCATCCGGCGATCACTCCCGAGCGGGTTTCGTTTAAGCGGAATTTTATTGACGGTGAGGGCGGCCCCGAGGATGTTGAAGCCGAAGGCGTTAGCCACGGGACCCACGGAATGGGAATTGTGGGGGGCACGAGCGTTGAAGGATCTCCATATGAAGGAATGGCGCCGGGCGTTAATTTTGCCATCGGAAAAGTTTTGGGGCAGACCGGCGGTTCGGAAGCCACGGTGATGGCCGGTCTCGAATGGGCCGCGAGCCTTGTGGAAAACCCGCTAAAAACTCCCGTTATGGTAAATCTATCCCTCGGCGGTCCGGGATCTCCCGACAATGCGATCGGGCGGCTTGTTAATAAACTGCGGTTGATGAATATCGGGGTTGTTGTTGCCGCCGGAAATTCCGGCCCAACCCAGGGAACCGTTTCTTCGCCGGCAAATGCCGCCCTTGCGATTTCGGTCGCTGCCGTGGATAAGAGCGGAAAGCTGGCGGAGTACTCTTCTCGCGGGAGAAAAGGCGATCGGGAAATTTCTTGGGCTGATATTGGCGGCGGAGTCTTCTTCGATCGGCCTAACCCGTATGAGATCGTGTCCGCGTTGAACACGCGCCTTGCCGAGGCCTCGAAGGGCGCTGCGACGGCTGTGGAGTGGTTGGGGAAAACCCTGTACCACTACATGTCGGGAACATCGATGGCGGCTCCCCACACAACTGGAAAATTAGCCGATCTTGTAGAACGCATGCAGCAGAAGATGCCGGTACTGCCGAATGGATATTTGTTCTGGCTTGAAGATCTTGTCGCCCGTACCGCCTCGCAGTTGGAAGGAGAAGCTGAAAGCGCTGTCGGAGCGGGACTCATCGACCTCGAAAAAGCACTTGCCGAACTCGATGATGCTTTAGAAGACCCGGAAACCGTGGCTAATCAGTCCCAGGCGCTCTATGAGCAGGCACAATTGCAAGCGGGTGATGCGAGCGCCCCCATCACCGCACCTGAAGACGGCGGAGGATGGTTTAAGAGAAATAGCCGTATGGCTCTGCATTCCTTCCTGTGGCTTCCCCTGGCGGGGATGGCCGCAATTGCCGGATTCCTGCCCTTTTAAAAGTTAGAATGTCGTCGATGAGAGCCATTCTCTCGATATTTTTTCTGATGGCCGCCCCGGCGGGTGCGGTTGTGGTTGAAGATCCGACCGTCTCGGTGACGGCGTCAACGCCGACGCCTTGGGTCGAAGTTATTTGGCCTAAGCAGGCGCATGTCTATCCCGCGTTATCGCGTTCTTTTACCTTCGGGCACGTAACGCCCGGTTCGACTGTTGTCGTCAACGGGACGATGATCCAGGCCGACGGCAATGGCGCGTTTTTTACGATGACGCCCTTTTCTACCGGGACCTTTACGTTGAAGTATGACGTTGTCTGGCAGGGACTATTCGCGAGCACCGAGGTCGTTGTCACCGTGGGCTCACCTCCCCCGGATGAGACGAAGGCCCGGCTGCTGGAGCCGGTATCGGACTTAGAGGTGCGTTCCGGAGATTTGATCGTTGTTCGCTGCGAAGCACCTTCCGGTTTAAAGGGAACCTTTACCATCAAAGGCCTCGCGGCTAATTCCCCGCTTGTCGAATCAAACGGAAGTTATTCCGGACACTATTATGTTCAGCCTGGTGATAAGGGCAGGGATCTTCCCGTTTCCTGTTCGTTTAAAACCGGCTTCTTTGCTTCCTTGAAGGCTGAATCAAACGGGAAGATTTCAATTGCCGATCCCCGTCAATCACGCGCCGCTGTGATCACCCGCAAGATCGCTAAAATCCGGTCCTCGCCCAGCGGCTACTCCTTTTTTCAGCCGCCCGGTGTAAAGCTGGAGATTGTGGGAAAAACAGGCAATCTGCTCAATATCCGTTTATCCGAGCACGAGCGTGCTTTAATTAGCGCCTCTTCCGTGAAACTCTTGCCCAAGGGCACGCCTCCGCCGCGGGGGCTTGTCGGGCGTTGGGTGAAAACAATCCCGGAGCCGGACCGTGTTAAAATGCGCGTGTGGGCCACCGAGCAGGTCGCCTTTGAGGTTCGCCACACCATCGAACCCCTCACCTTTGACATCCGGTTTTTCAATGCCCAGCAGCGCTTCGACCGTATCCGCGTCGATTCCACCGACCCTATTGTGAAATCGGTTGTATGGCGGCAGGAAAGCTCCGAAGTAATGCGCCTGACGGTGAATACCAACATCGCCTGGAGTTGGGGGTATGACGCCTACTACGATGAGAATGGATTTTTCGTCCTCGAAATCAGGCGTCCTCCCGATCTTACCCTCAGCAAGAATGTTCTTGCCGGAAGACGCGTTGTTGTAGACCCGGGGCATGGTCCATGGGCCTCGGCGACGGGTCCCCTGGGTACAACGGAGCGCGACGCCGTACTTGAAATTTCAGAAGAGCTGGAACGTTTATTGTTGGAGAAGGGTGCCGAGACGTATATGACGCGGCGCAGTTCCGACGGACCCGCTCTGATAGAGCGGCCGTTTTCCGCTTGGAAGGAGTTGGGGGATGTGTACGTGAGCGTCCATCTGAACGCGTTTCCGGTGACTGCCGACCCCGCCGAGAAACCGCGCGGCTTTATGAATTTTTACTACCACCCGCAGAGCCGTCCCTTGGTGGACGCGGTTCATGCTTCCTACCAAAAGCGGCACTCCGACGAGATGGCCGACGAGTTTGTGCGGTGGGGGGACTTGTACGTGACGCGTCAGACTTTTATGCCGGCGATCCTGACGGAATCCGCCTATGTGATTCTTCCCGAGATGGAACGCAAGATCCGTACTCCTGAGTATCGGACGCGTCTTGCCGAGACGATGTATCTCGGACTGGAGAATTTCTATGAAACCTACCGGAAGATGCAGTTAGCCGACCCCAAAGAAAAAGCCGCCGCCCGGCAATAGATCCTTATCGGCGATTCCTATACGGATTATCTTTAAAAAGAGCGGCGACCATTTTGGGCACCATCTGTCCTTGCTGCTTCATGGTCCAGGGATGGTCCTTGCGATAGGCGCGGGCCTCTTCCACTGTTTCGAAAAGAAGGGATTCCGTGTATTTATTTAGATTCGGGTAAGGCGTGCGGGGGTGCAGAATAATCAGCGAGTTATCGAGATCGAATTCAATGCTGCCGATGGCCTTGGCGGTCTCGCCTTTATGCAGGGTTTCCAGAGAGGAGATATTATTTTGAATTCCAATCGCGAGGTGTTGGAGGGTGTTTTGCGATACGACAGCTTGTCCTTTATTGAAGCCGGCATAACCCCCGACGGCGACTCCGATTGAGAAAGCGGCGATTGCTGTGAGGATGAGGGGTATTTTATTCATCGTTACTCTCTTATCGCGAGGGTTATTACATTGGATCGAAGGGATAAATATAAAATGATTTCTACGATGAGGGCGATGAGCACGGTGGCTCCCAGGATCGCCATTCTGATGTGCGGGTAGCGGTAGGCGGCAAAGCCGCAGATACATCCGATGAGAGTCCCGATTCCTAGGACGAGGCCTGCGTGTTTCCCTATTTTTAATTTGGTTTGGCATGCGCCGCACTTTAGATGGAAAGGGGTGGGGGCCATTGAGAAGGTCCAGAAACTCATAGGAGATTCGCAGTGGGGGCAGTTCATATTAAGGAAGTATAGGCTGAGTTTTATTTCTTTGCCATTGGGATAGGCGAAGCCCTGGCGCCGGGAGCGCCAGGGCTTATTTGCCTCCTACAGTCGACTGATCTATTCGATAGCGATCGAGGGCTCACTCTCGGTACGTGCCTTTCGCACCTCACCAAGACTACCTTCAAGCTCGCCTTTGACCGTCGGATCCTGCTCCACCTGTAGACGCGCGCTGAGCAGACTTTCGCCCGCTTCCGCGTCAATGCCTTCATACTTCACCGCGTCGGGAACGAGACGCGCCACCATGCGCCGGATGACCGGATCGGCGTCTTCCAGACGCGCCTGGGCGGCCTTAAACGTCCCGCGTGTGAGGGAGGGACGTCTCCAGACCACCTTAAGGGCACGGATTAACTCGATCGGCTCTGCCGCAGCAATATGCTCCGAGAGGAGTTTGCGGCTGAACCACGGCATTGTCATTCGGTCGTTGAGAAGACCGCGGGCATCAAGGCGCGAGATGACCGCGCCCATATGCTCGGATTTATGCAGGTTCTGGATTTCGATTGCGGTTTGACGGAGACCCGCGTCATCGATATCCTGCTGCAGCATTTCAAGAAGTTCTTCTTCGGCTTTCTTCCCTTTAATGCGGCGCAGGAGCGTCGGCTTCGTTTTGTCCGCAACGCCTTCGCCTTTCATGGCTTCAAGCGCGAGTGCATCGACTGTTTTATCGCGGAACGATTCTTTAGATGCCAGTGACGCGAGTGCGGCCCCTTGAATCGCGGGATCTGATCCTGACGCTACAATCTGGGCGGTAAAAGCCCGGGCCGTATCGCCGCCAAGTTTTGTGATTAGCATGTCGAGAACGCGCTTGCGCTCCGACATCCCTTCCTTGGTTTCTCCATCGGTCTCCGCGTAGGCCTCGATAAGAGCACCGGCGGTTTCCTCGCGTGTTTCCGCCGAGATTCCGGTGACTCCGCCGTCGGCGAATGCCAGTTCAAGCGCGTCAAGCGCCGTCGTGCGCGTGTCGGCATCTTCTCCGAAGAGTGTCGGTAGAAGTGCCTGGACATGTTCATCAACCGACATGGGTGTGCGAATGTCCATTGGTTCTACGGTCCGTGCCCAGCCGATATACTGATCCGGGTCGGGGTTCATTGTGTCGAGAAACGGTGTGGTGAGACCGATCCCCAGGATCGAGGCCGTTCCGATGGTGCCGAGGCTAATCCAAATGCTGCGTTCAAGGTTCATATGTGTCCTCCGTACTGGCCGGTGTTCGGCCACACTAGGACTACGGATCCGGGGGGGAGGTTATTTCAGGAAAACAGAACGGAACAGCGTCGCCTCGGTCCTGTTGGAAAATATGTCCTACTTGCGCAATGGGGGCGGGAATATTTTTAGAAAATTATCGCTGAAAAGATAAGCGTAATTTCTTTACCCCGGGGTAAAACTGATCTTCACAAAACGGTGGTTCGGGCCAAAGTCTCGATTTCTAATCGCCCGATCATCGATCGAGCGTCTTTACTGCTGAGCGCGGTAAAGGCATAGTGGGCCAGGCAGGCAGTTGGGACGCCCCGGGGCTTGGAGATTTGCGTTCAAATCTTCAAGCATCGCGCCCGAGGCGCG
>JBFIEP010000045.1:0-11249 GCA_041603335.1 Elusimicrobiota bacterium
AATGCGGGTGGCTATATTGACTTGGTCGGCAGTGTATCCGATGGTGCGGTCACCTCCGAGAAAATCGCTGACAACGCGGTGACGAGCGATAAAATCGCGGACGGACACATTACAACGAACAAGCTCCACGCGGAGGCGCTTGATCCGGCAGGAAACCTTTCCCTGCAGGGCAGCGGCGGCAATGTCGGTATCGGAACCATTGCTCCCCTCGTGACGTTGGATGTTAAGGGTGAGGGCATTGTTCGTGGGGATACGGGTGTAGGAGGGTTGCTTTCTGTTCAAATGGCTGATCCAACTAATGCGAATACCGGGGTGCTTGCCTTTTTAAGATCGCGCGGGACTCTTCTCTCCGAAACAAACGTCGTCGATACAGACACGCTTGGCGAATTGGACTTTAACGGATATTTCGGCGGCGCCTATAGAACGGGGGCGGCCCTTCAGGCGGAGGTCCAAGGGACTCCGGCGGGATCCTTCGTTCCGACTAAGTTGATGTTTTTTATGGATGCCGGGGCCGGCCTTGTCGAGAAGATGACCCTCGATAAAAACGGGAATCTGGGTCTAGGAGCCACCAATCCTTCGCATAACCTTGCAGTCAGTGGGGGTATGCTCGTAGGAAGTTCGGCGACGTTTAGCGGTATTACCGCGCCGCCTGCGTCTGAGACCGGAAAAGGATCCATCTACTACGACACCAGTGCCAATGAATTCAAGGTGTCGGAAAATGGCGGAGCGTACCGAAGCTTGGCCAGCGGAAAAGTCACGCGAATTGAGTTTAACACCGCAGGATGTACTAACGGGGCATACACGGTTTCCGAGGGCGTTACCGCCATCCGTGTCGAGTCGTTCGGCGGCGGCGGCGGCGGCGGCGGCGGCAGCGGGTTTATTTCTCCTAACGAGAGCGGCGGCGGCGGCGGCGGCGGCGGCGCCTATGTAGAGCATTACATTACTTCACCTGCGGCTTCTTACGATGTCTTTGTAGGGGCGGGCGGGACTGTTGGTGCTGGAGGCGGAGCCGGCGGTGCCGGGTTGGGCGGCGGAAACGGCGGAGATAGCGCACTTTGGAATTCAGGGTCTACCTGCTCTACGGGGCAGTTAGCTAAGGCTGCCGGGGGGCAGGGAGGTACTGGAGGGACGTCCGGTTCGGGCGGCAGCGGCGGACAAAATCCCTATGGCTCTAGTACCGGCGACATGATTGCACCGGGAAAGGCGGGAACACAGGGAGGGGTGAATAACCCAGGCGCCCAGGGAGGACGAGGCGGGTCCCCTATGAAAGGTGGAGAAGGAGGACTCGGAGGTGTTTATTCCGCTGGTGGTTCGGCTCCGCAGGGAATCGGTGCGGGGGGAGGGGGTGGGGGTGGAAATAATAACTCTCCCGCAGGTAGTGGTTCCTCGGGAACAAAAGGGAAGGTCATCATCTGGGAGTACCGGTAAAGGGGGGGTGAGAGGAGCTTAGGAGACCCCCATGCGAAACAGCCTGCAAAACGCGCAGAAAAGGAAGCCCTCTTGGGCCTTCCTCTTCGCGCTTTTGCTGGCCATTCCGCTCCGTGCCGCCGGCCCCAAAATATCCGGCACCACCGAAATATACGACGACTTCCTAAACGGATCTGCCGGCAGCGTCGGCATGCAAAGCGGGACTACCGAACTCGACGGCACCCTCGGCGGCCTCGGAACCATCGACATGGCTTCGGGAACCGACGAAATGGACGGCGGCTATTTCTCACGCGTCGCGACAGCCCCAGTGTCTGCACAAGCCGATGACGTCTTCAGTACGTCGGGCACCTTCTCGTGGCAGAATCCCATTCCGAACAATCCCACTGGAACCCGGTATCGTCTCCAGGTATCAACTGCCTCGGATTTCTCGGGAACGATTACCTCCAGTGCCACACACGGTTTTGGCGTCACGTTAACCGGACTTCTCGTCGATACGACTTATTATGCGCGCGTCGGTTCTTTCTATACGGGTTGGTTGGATACGCTCCCGACAGCGATCGGGTCGACGGTGACGATCGTTGAAACCCCCGGGGATGGGGTGTTCGCCGACTTCGGACCCTACTCTCTCAAGCTCGATTTCACTGGTCGTACGAACCTTGGCGGCGAGGATGTTTCGTTCTGGACGGGCGCGACGGCCCTTCCCGAATCGCGCTACGCCCACGGCATGGTTGATGTAAACGGACGCGTGTATATCAGCGGAGGAATTTTAACGGGAGGGATTGTTTCGAGTGCAACCTGGTCGGCTGCCAAACTCTCAAACGGTAGTTTGGGATCGTGGGTGCAGGGAAGCTATATGCCCGCACCGCGGGAATCCCATTCCATGGTGGCGTGGGGAGGCCGCTTGTACGTGGTCGGCGGGTTCGATGGTGCAGCGAAAGCGACGGTGTTCTGGGCGCCGATCGAAGAAGACGGCACGGTGGGAGACTGGGAAACAACCGAGGCGCTCCCGGCGGCACGGTTTAAACATACCACTGCGGTGCATGGTGGATATCTCTATGTGTTTGGCGGCGACAACGGAATCTTCCCGCAGTCGACGGTATACTCCGCACAGATCACCGACAACGGACCCATCGGTGCGTGGGGAATACAAACCGCTTTGCCGGCGTCGCGCAACGGGCATGCGGTCTCGATTTCAAGCGGCCGTGCGTATATCACAGGCGGTGTCGGCGCGGGTCTGGAAACAACGGTGTATCGCGCCGATTTATCAGCGGGGTCGGTTGGCAACTGGTTTACAGAAACCGCGCTGCCCTTGGGACTCTTTAGGCATACCTCGGTGGCGTCACGGGATCGTCTGTATGTAATGGGTGGATTTGACGGTTCGGTCGCCCGTGCCGAGGTGTACGTCGCAACGGTGTCCGCCGATGGAACCGTCGGGGTTTGGAACACCGCAACCAATCTTGGGTCCGCGCGCTTTATGCACGGGATCGCGTTTGATGGAAACCGGATCTATGCGGTGGGTGGAAACAGCGGAAGTGTTGGCATTACCAGCGGTGAAGTCGGATCGCTGACGGGAACCAATTATCTCTCCGAAGCGGCGACAGACGCTTCCTTCACAACGATCGTCGCGTCATCGGCGTGGCAGTACGGAACGACGTTTAAGTTTACGACGCTGACTCCCAATACAACCTATTATGTGCGCGCCCGCGCGCGGGGATTAAGCGGCCGGGAAACGCAGCCGTTTGTGATGCAGCCTTTCCCGACCCTTCCGGCGCGTCCCGCGAGTGCGGCCTCGACTGTCACCTTGGTGGAGGTCGGTTCCTTCACGGTGGCCTATCTCGACGGCAATAATCCCGGGGGAACCGAGTACAAGGTCGAAATCTCCACGTCTTCGGATTTTTGGGGGGACGTGTTGTCTAATGGGTTCGGGACTGCTTTGTCCACGGAGGTCGCCGCCGCGAAGGCAAACACCGAATACTTTATCCGCGTGAAATCACGGGGCGGGAGCGGGCGCGAGAGTCCTTATCGAACGCTCGGGTCGACGCGGACTTTGCCAGTTATTCCGGCCGATGTCGTTTTCTCCAATGTGCAAACGACCGGGTTTACCTTGTCCTGGTCATCGGTCACCAATTCCTTGGATACGGTGTATGAAACCCAGGTTTCAAGCGAGTCGGACTTCGCCTCTATCGCCGCTTCCAGTTCGACGGTGGAGTTGAGTGCCGTTTTCTCCGGACTGATTAGTGCGAGTACCTTCTACGCACGCGTCCGCGCCTTGGGAGTCGGCAGTATCGCGACCCAGTATACCGCGACGGTTTCAACCGAAACAGGACTCGATGTTGTTGATCCCGGACGCCCCTATGGCGGCGTCGCGTATCAAAGCCCGACTGCTGACGCATTGAGCCTGTATTGGGTGGTTCCCGGCGATGACGATACCTTGGGTGACCTTCCGCTTGGAAGTAAATTTTATGTCCAGTGGAGTACCGAAAATCCAGCCGGTGTCAGCTGGAGTACGGCGGCGGCGCAGGTGACGATTGCGACCGGTCCGGTCGTGCGGGCGACGACGGTAGAGTTTGAGCTGACAGGGTTGACCGCCTCTTCAGACACCGCGATTCGTGTGTGGGCCCAGGATGAAGCGGGTAATTATTCGGCCCCGTCGGATACCTTTACGGCGTTTTCCTCACCCTTTGCCTTTGCGCGCGTGAGTGCGGGCGGTGTCGTGGTCGGGACGGAAACAGCTCTTTCGATCGACGGGCAGGACCGGCTGGTGCTGCATTATTCGAACGCGTCGAGCGGGCAGACGCTTTTAAGAACCAGAACTGCGGGCACCTGGAGTGCGGCGGAAAATGTAGACGCCATTGGGACCGGGCGCTTTGTCGGTGTCGCGCTCGACGCGGGAGATGGTGTGCATACTGTTGAGCAAGGCTCGGTTCGCTATTCCTCCCGGACTTCGGCGGGTTCCTGGCTTTCCAGCGTTCCCGATGCAGCAGGTGAAGGGCATGCCTCTATTGTCGTCGGGGGCGGCGGTCTTGCGCAAATTGCCTACAACCAAGGTTCGGCGGGGGCGCATACCCTGCAGCATGGTCGTTATGAGCCGGGAGGCTGGGTGTTGAGTCCGATTGATACCTCGGCTGCGACCGTGGGCCGTTATCCGAGTCTTGCGCTATCCGGCAGCGGCAACGCGCGCGTCAGTTACTCCGACAGTGCCGCGGGAACGCTGAAGTACGCCGAATGGGACGGATCGACTTGGCTGAGATTTGTGGCGGCGGCGGCGGGAACGGGGGACATCCGCTCCGCGCTCGCTCTTGACGGTGATGAGGGAAACCATATCGCCTATCGGAATAACGGAACGGGGGATGTGCATCTCGCGAGCGCACCGGTGCCCGGCACTTGGGCAAATACGGTTGTGGATACAGGCGACATGGATTTGCCTGCCATTGCCCTCGACGGTCTTGGGCATGAGCACATCGCTTATGTCGATATGACGCGGGGGGATTTGAAGTACGCGTCCTATGATGGAATTTCATGGAGCACCCAAACCGTAGATTCATTGGGAACGGTTTTTGGACAACCCGAAATCGTTGTTTCGGGAACGGGTGAAATTGTCATCTCCTACCGCGGCGCGCAGGGAGAACTGAAAACGGCGTCCTGGGCCGCAGGCGTTTCCGGCGCGATCGGCGGGAACTCCTTTGGACGTGCCCGCGCTCCCCGAAATTTCGGCGGAAATGTAATTTCCTCGGTGTCGGTACAGTGGACATGGTTGGATAATTCCGCCAATGAGATTGGATATGAGCTATACGGTTCCCTGGTTTCCACAGGCCCGTATACATTGATCGCGGGAACCGATACGATCGCAAGCGTCTCCGGAAAAGGAACCTTGGCGAGTTTTGTCGAGTCGGGACTCACGGAGGGGGGAACTTTCTTTCGCTATGTGGCGGCGGTTAACGCGGGCGGAGTTTCGGTCTCAAGCCTCGCCGCGGTATCTCCCTTCAGTACGACCGATATCACTCCGCCGACGATTACGGTCAATCAAACCGGAGATTTGAAATGGCGCCGCAGCAATGACGGAATTTATGATGTCGATTTCGTGGACATCGGCGGTGCCGGTCTCGATCAGGTCGAGGTGAAGGCCTCGACGGTCCCGGGAGGGGCCGGGCCCGACTTGATCGGGTTCACCGACGCCTTGGTGGGAATAAGTTCCGATACCTTTACCACCGATTGGTCGATTCCGACAGCCGTGTATGATGCGATGCTCGATGGTGCGACGAATTATGTAACCATCCGCGCTTTCGATACGCTTCTCAATGCAACCACAACGGTGGATGCGTTTTTTGTGCTGAAGGATACCAGCGCGCCGACATTTGCCGATAACCAAGCGGGTGATGACACGATCCGCGCCGCCTCGGGAACGGTTTATGATGTTGATGCCCTCGATCCTGCTTCGGGCTTGGTTTCGGTCCAATACAGCGTGAGTTTGAACATTGGGTCGGGGGACGCGTCCTTGGTGGGGTGGACCGATATTGCGGTTCTGACGTCTTCGGCTTCCTATCTTGTGGATTGGGAGGTTTTATTCGGGTCCTTGGTTTCCGGATCGACAAATTATGTCTCTATGCGTGCCTGGGATCTTGCGGGTTCCACGGGGACATCCAACGATGTGTTTTACATCTTGAAAGACGTGGACGGATCCCTTGTGTCTATCGCCGCGCCGGGTTCGAGCCACCATTCCGCATTAGCGACGATTTCCGGAACCGCATCGGATGTCAGCGGTCTGACCGGAGTAGAGGTCGCTATTCAAACCGGTGCGCCGACAGGATTTTACTGGTCCGGGGCGGCCTTTGACCAACCGACGCGGACATGGCTGCCCGTGACGGGAACCGATACCTGGTCCTTGTCTCCGGGGATTGCTTGGACCGATGGCGGATCCTATGAGGTCACAGCCCGGTCTTCAGATACTTTGGGCAACTTCTCGACAACTTACGCCACTGCAGCATTCGTCTTTGATGCTTCCTCGCCGACAGCCGGCGTCGTTTTTCCTGCCGACGGATCCACCATTAACTCACTCCCGTGGATTTCGGGAACGGCAGGCGATGGGGCGGGTTCCGGAGTCGGAACAAGTCAAATTCGGCTCCGGCGAATCTCCGACGGGCAGTATTGGAATTTCTTCGGGGACTTCTGGAGTGCAACGGAGGTCTCGACGTCGATTGCGGGTTCGACGTCTTGGGCGGTTTACCCAAGCGAGTTATTGAAGGCGAATCTTGCAAGTCAGGCGAGCTATTACGCCGAGGTCAGAGCAGTCGACACCGCCGTCCCCGCATTAACGGGAGAGTTCTCGGCAGCCAGTTCAACGTTTACTTTCTCGGATCCGAATCCTCCCGCAGCGATTACGAATTTGTCGTCCATCGCGACTCTCTTTCCGGGAGAGATAGATTTGGTTTGGACCGCTCCCGGGGATGACGGCAATAGCGGCCTCATTCGGTTGGGGGAATATCGGATCCAGTACACAACCCAAACCGGCGTCTCGTTTACGACGTCATCGGCGCAGGTTTCGATTTCCACGTCGCTAGTGAATCCGGGTTCGACAGAATTGCATACGCTTAAGAATTTGATTCCGGGTGCTACCTATTTGCTTTATATCTGGACCGAAGACGGGGAAGGGAATTGGTCGCCGCTTTCTAACGGGGCGACGATTACCGCCGAGCCAGTACCGTTCTCAGAAGTGAAAGGACACGTGATGAAGGTCTCCAGTGAGGGGATTACCGCGGTGTTGATGGAAGCGTATGACGAATCGGGAACGTTCCTATCTTCCGCCTTTACCCTCGCCGATGGAAGCGGGACGTATACCCTTAATAATATCCCCAACGGGAACCATAAAATAATTGCCTCTTGGACAGCCGACGGAATCACGAGTTCGGTTTGGATCGATGGAATTTTGAGCGGTACCGTCGGGGTGGACTTTTTCTTGGAGCTGAGCTATACCTTGTCGACGCTCACCGGAACGCTCGGGTCGGTTGCTGCCGGTGGCAGTGCTCCGCAAGGATTTATGGTCGCCGCTGAACAGGAGCAATTTAAACAGACCACCATCGAACTTTTCCAGAATAATCGGCAAGTGGTGACGTCTGGAGTGAATAAAGTCGGACGCTGGACGATCTCGAATCTCCTGCCGGGTAAGTATCAAGTTCGGGCGTTTAACGGCTTTGAATATACCCAGCTCAAGGATGTCGATTTGCTCGAAGGGGAAACCAAGGATGTTTCCTTCGTGTTTGATCCCTTGCCGGAGGCGGACGTTTTTGCATTCCCGAATCCCGCACGGTCGCAAACAACGATCCGGTTTACGACAACCCTGCCGGGCCTTGAGGCGCAGGTACGCATTTTCGATCTTTCCGGAACCTTGGTCCGCGAATTGACCGGATCCGAGATGACGTCCCCGAAACCTTCCCTTTATCACGCGAAGTGGGATTTGAAGAATATGCATGGAGAATCGGCGGCCTCGGGAATATATCTCTTTATCGTGAAGGTGAAAGGCTCTAATGGGCAATCGGGCAAAGTAATTAAAAAACTGGCGGTAGTCAAATGACGAATAAAAAAGAAATTTTCAAGCGCATACGCACTGTGATGGTGGCGATGTCACTGGGGGTCCCCGCGCATGCGGGTCTTCTCACAACGACCGGGATCGATGTCCTCGACGCCACGGGGGGGCAGCGTTCCTCTTTCTCGAATAATGAGAGCATCCGTATGCAAGCGCGGGTCAACAACGCGTCACTGTCGTCTAATTTTATCCGCTTCACATTCTTTATCAAAAATCCGGCGGGTGCCGAGGTCTTTCGCCATGCCGGGAATGCCGTGCCGGGGCGGGTGGGAAATGCCGCGACAAGCGTTTCGGGATTGCCGATTGAAAGAATCTTTACCGGTCCCGGGATCTATACCTTGACGATGACGGCGGAACTCGACGGACAAACAGTCTCGCAAAGTCAGAATTTTACGGTTTCCAGTCCCAACATTCTTCTTTTATACCCGCCTAACGGTGCCCAGAAAATTACGGACAAACCCTTAACCTTCCGGTGGAATTCCAGCGGAGCGACAAAGTACCGCATCACCGTTGGAGAAACCCCCTCCTTCTTTAATTCGGTCTTTGAAGAAGAGACTTCAGGGGGAGTTAATTTCTTCGCGTATCCGGAGAATCCGTCCGATTCACGCGCCCGTCTTGCTTCAGATACTGTCTATTACTGGAAGATCGAAGGACTTGATGCCGCCGGCAACAAGGTTGCGCAAAGCGAGGTTCCGTATAGTTTCACGGTGGCAGGTGTTTCGTTAACCCGGGATCTCGCGGTCACCGCACTTACCGTTCTTTCAAAATCGGGTCTGACAATTAAATTCCAGCTTACCGTTTCTAATCAAGGCGGTACGACCGAAACGAATATGCCGCTTAAGTTCAGTCTTGGGGGCTTGCCTGCGGAGGGATCTCCGGTGACGATGCCCACACTTCTACCCGGCGATACAAAGGACTACGAATTTACCGTGAACTTCCCGGAGGATCAATCCCAGAGCCTCGCCGTGGGGTGTATCGAGTTTTTCGACGACAGTGTTACCAATAATTGTAAATCGATGCAGATTGAAAAGCCGCCGGTCGAATCGGATGACGGCGGGGACATTTTTCAGGATTCCCGCCAGCTGACTAAGGAAGAGCTGTGGGACGCGGTTGAGAAGCTGCTCCAGCAAAAGGGATATGACTTTAGTGAATACGATTTGATTCAAATCCAGGAGTCGTTAACCACCGAGGACCTACAGGCTTTGTTGGACGAACTCCAGCGCGGGCTTGTGGATATCGAAGTGACCGGTCCGCCGAGCGGCGCGGAACCTCCGCCGGAGTATATCCCGCCGCCGATCTCAAGCGGTCCGCCTCCCGAAGCAAAGTCTCCTGATCTCGAGATCGATGAGTCCAGCGACGGGGAAACCGAAGTTGAGCTTACCGAAGAAGAGGCTCTTGAAGCTGAAAAACAAAAGGCCATCGATGCTTCGATGTTGGGTAAGGATTGGCGGGGAATGGCGCCCGCGATGTCGGGTCGGCCGGTTAAACTTTTACTGCGCGGAAAGCCGGCGTTTGAGAAGTTTTGGGGCAGGACGTCGAATGAAGACCCTCCCGCGATTGATTTTAAGAAATTCATGATCGTGGGGGTTGTGGCGGGTTCGCGCGACAGAGCCAACGGTCTTGAAATTGAAGAGGTCCGGGAAACGCCCCGGGGGCTGCAAGTGTCTTATCAGATGTTGGTCGATGTCACGGCTAAAACGGGGCAGGAGCGCGCATCGGTCCCGTTTCACTTTATGGTCCTTCCGCAATCGGGATTGGCTGTTGATTTTAAACGGGTTAAACGCAATCGTGCGCCGGGTTTTCGGCAGCCCGCTCCGAATCCCACAAACGCCGCTGCACCCAAGGCGGGGGGGAAGGGCAAGTCCAAGGATGAGGTTTGGGGCGTCATTAAGGACCTTATGCTGAATGTGGGGTTGGATTTAAATGAATTTAAGGTGCTTGGAATCGCCCCTCAGCTTAACGCCGAGGAGCTTAATGCGTTGGTTAATGCGCTGAAGAGCGGAGAGGCGCAAGCAGAGGTAATTGCAAAATAACAGGCTTGTAACGCATGTCACAGAGGTAAGTTCTTGATTAATTGGAGAAGTCCGAGCACTATTAAGGTAGAGCCGGCGAGGAGGCAGGTATGCAAAGGATACTGAAAGGAAGCGGTCTTGGGATCGTTGCGGTGCTTCTACTGGGATTGACAGTAGGTGTTGATGCCAAGGATATTGTTGCCGGCGTCGTTATTGATGTGAAAGGAAAACCCGTTGTCGCCCGTACCGGGACCACAAGTTGGAAGCGGTTAAAAAACAACAAATATGTCTACGAACAGGACACCATCAAAACCCAGAAAGGGGAGCGTGTTGCGATTGCCTTTATTGGCGGTGCCGAGGTCCGAGTGAACGAGAGCTCGGAATTCGTGGTCAATTCCGGAGGCGGAAACAAGCGTACGAGCCTGTTTTCGAAGGTCGGCCAGGCGTGGACGCGCATGCTTCACGGGCGGGCCGGGCTTGATATCCGAACACCGATGGCGGTCGCGGCCGTACGGGGCACCGAAGCGGATGTCGATATCCATGAACGGATGACCGTCAAGGTCTACGAAGGTCATGTAAACGTTAACAATTCGCATGGGAGTCAGTCTCTTACCGCGGGTATGATGACGAACGTCTCCGCCGGAGGAGCCCCGGCAGCGCCTACGCGCATGTCGCAGGCGGACTATACGTCCTGGCAGAATGGACTTAGCCCCGAAGACATCGAAAAACGCCTCAAAAAGCTTCATAAGAAGGCGGGTCAGAAGCGGGACATAAAATTAAAATTCAAAGGAAAAGACGGAAAGACCAAAGAACTTAATATTAAATTAGAGAAGAAGAAGTAACCTAAAGTCATACCCGGTTTTATCTATACGACACCATGAAGTGCTTCCGGCGACGTGAAATTACAGCATTCCTCCTCCTGACCTTTGCGGGTTCGGTGTTTTTCGCCGAACCCGCAGCTGCCTCAGATTCGGCAAGTCTCCAATTTACAGTTCCCGCCCCGAACCCGGTCCAGGCGGGCGAAACCCTTAACATACAGGCCTTGGCGGTTAACACGGGCGTAGATCCATGGGCGGCGGGCACCTACTATTGGGTGGCGGAAATTTACGATCTTGAAGAAAACCTCGTTGCCCGTACCGACCAGACATCCCCACCGACAGCGGTTGCGTCCGGCGATGTCGCTTCTATTTCACTGCCTTTCCGGGTTCCCGATACGATGACGGGCCGGC
>JBFIEP010000046.1:0-10944 GCA_041603335.1 Elusimicrobiota bacterium
AGATACAGCACTAATGCGCCGTGCGGGGCTTCGGCCGGAAGTTGTCCCGAGAGCCAGTAGGCGAAGCTTGCCCCCGCGATCGTTGCGGCAATTTCTCCGATCTGCCATCGCTCGACTTGTTTGTAAACGATGAATGCGGACGCAAGAATAAGACCGAAGAAAAAGCTCCAGGTTGGAATCGGTTTATAAAGGATCAGCCAAGTGATGAGTTTGGCGAGGCTGACGACGGCCACCGCGATGCCGGACCCAAGAGCGGCGAGGAATCTGAAATCGATGTGGCGCAAGGCATCCTGCCAGCGTCGGGCTAAAATCAATGTAATGAGCGTCGCATCGAAAGCCGCAATGGCCGATACAAGCCGTTCGTAGATCCCGACGATCAGTGCGACGGTTCCGCCTGAAACGCCGGGGACCACATCGGCCGAGCCCATAAGGACTCCGCGAGCCGCGATCGATAAATCTTCTTTAAGTGAGCCTTTCATCGGATTTGATTGTAGGAAATAAGGAGAGGCTGAGGGCTCATCGCTCACCCTGCTCCCGCCCTCCCTCTGAGGGAGGTTGGGCCCTCTCCAAAAAATAATTAATTCTTGTTTAGGGACCCCCCAAAGCCCCCCACGGGGGCGCGGGAGCTGGGGGGAGCTACTGCGCCCTTCCGCCTCGAATAGAGCTATCCGAGGTTTTTGCGTCCGGCCCCGAGTTCGATATCCCGAGATGGCCGGCCATCGATGCGGCGTCCTGGTCGGAGATGCTGAGAGTCCCATCGGCTGAGATGTATTGGGTCATGTCGTGTCCCGCCTCTTGAAGTTCGTAGAGCTTGGGGACATCAAGTCCGAATTTCTGCAGCGATTCCGGTGCGGCGGAGCTTTGAATGGCTTGGGTGAGTCGGCGGATTTCCGCGGAATTTTTATTGCCGCCGATGGGGGGGCCTGCCGACTTGCGCTGTTCTTCACGCTTGGCCCGTTCGGCGCGTTCTTGCTCTCCAAAAGACGTCACACGCTGGAAACCTCCGCCGCCGCTGCTTTTTGATCCCCCTTGGGTGGTAGCTCCGAATTCAGCTTTTTTCATTTTAGGGGTTGCGGCGTTGACGCCCTTCATGAGATCGCTCATATCCGGTGCTTTGAAAACCTGCGGCTTTGGCTGTTCGATTTCAGGTTCGGAATAAGGTTCTTCTTCTACTTCGGGTTCGGGCTTTTCTTCTTCGTGAGGTTTTTCCATGCCGCGTACATTTCCCCAGATCGGCCGCACCTCAAGCGAGGAGCGTTTTCCGGGAAGTGAATCAGCGCTTTGCCGCGGGTTGCCGAGTTTAGCGCTGGGTGCCATGTCGAGCGCGACGCCTTGTTGGGCTTGGATTCGCTGGGGTGCGCTGCCCTTCTGCATGCGGATGGAAGTGAGGATGCAGATAATAACGATGATGGCCGTTAGGATCGTCCCTAAATTTTCTTTTAGGGGCCGCAGCGGATCCTTATTTTGAAACGACCTTTTGTTTAGTTCGACCATGAAAATTCCCTAGGTATTTAAAAGGATAATCGACAGATATGTGGGCGTCAAGGGTTCGGCGGCTTTCCGCTGAATCAGTAGTCCTAAGGTCCGAATAGGCCCTATTCCTTATATTTTTGCCTTGTTGGCCCATGCACTCTATTGGTGTCTGGCATACCATAGATATGAAGGTGTAGTAAGCGGAATTTAAACGAATGAAAACAGGTAAAAACTGCTGCATTCAGGAAATTCTTCGCCGAACATTGGCGACCTTCATTATTTTATCCCTGCTGGTAACCCAGCAGGGTTTTTTAGTTTTAGAGGCCTGTGCCGCTAATATAGCGGGCGCGCGGGCGACCGTCCGCCAGTCCGGGGGAACGGTGGTTCCGACTGTTTTGGGACAAAACGGAGTCTCGATTTCCCAGCTTACTCTGGGCGTAGGGATGGCCCCCTCGCTTCAGGGAGCCCTGCCGGAAACGGCGGGGCTTTTTTATTTGCCGGAGGCCGCCCCGAAAGTTTCCGTGAAGGCGGCGGAGACAGCCGCCGCCGGGAAGCAGACCGCAGTAACGGTTGCCGGGCAGGTTGCGGAAAAAGCGGGTGTTGTTTCGGCTCCTGCCGTTTTGGAAAAAAAGGCCGCCGTGAGCGTTCAGTCGGAGTCAGCGGCGCCGGCCGCGAACGAGAAAACACCGGTCGTCGAAGGTTTGCGCCGGTTGGCGAAGGCTATATTGCCCGGCATGCGAACGGGTTCACTAAACGGCCACTTTGATCGTGCGGCCCGACGTTCCGAGTTCGTCCCGGTTAACGCCGCCGCGTCGGATTCACGTGCCGCGAAGACCGTTCCCAACGGGGTGAAGTTTTATTTAGTTCGCGAAGGTGAGGCCCCGATTCTTGCCGATGCCGAGAGTCTCGGTCAAATCCTCGCAGACGATCCGTCCTTGCTCGAAACGTTGAACAAATCCGGTCGTGTCCGCATGGTCTACGGGGATGAGACCTCCGGCGCTCTCATGCGCAAGGAGCATCTTGATGCCGTTTCGGGGATGCTCGCGGCTCATGGCATCACCGCGGGAACGGAGTCGGAAAAGCTTTCCCTGGATCCCAACAAGAGAGTTCCTTCCGACGGAGTTAAAGCGGATGCCAAGGATGAGACTATTAACGCTCCCGAAAAATCGGAGGGACTGATTAAGCGCTGGATGATCGGCCCGATCCTTGGAATTTTCCGGGAGATTTCATTTTTGGGCCGGACATTCGCCGCTTCGTTCACCAAGCCCTTGTGGAGTGAAATCATCGGCGGGGTCGTTAGTAAAAGCGCTCCCTTCGCTTTTTCAGTCGGTGCTTACTGGCTGGCGATCGGACCGTCGCACCCATGGCTCCTGGGCGGGGCGATCGGCATCAGCTTATTTCTCGAGGTGTTTCACGGCGTTTTCTTAAACACCTGGAACGAATTCCAAAATAACATAAAGAAGCTGCGCGGGATGGGCTATCAGCTTGGGTTTACCTGGGTCTACATGCAGAGTTTCGGCGCCGCGCTTCGGACGTTGGCGTGGGCGGCCGCACCGGCTGCGGTTGTCGCGGTTTGGTCGCCGCTTTACTGGAAAGATCTCATTATCATGAGTCTCATCGGGACGTTCTTTGGCACGCTCGGCATCAACGGGCTTAACATGCTCTACGAGAAGGGCCGGATCAAGCGGTGGCAGCGCTCGGCGATCCAGCAGTTCCGGGATCTTTTGATGCTGATGGCCGGACCTCTCTTTGCCACGGGCAACATGGCTTTATTTTGGGCCGTCTTCGGAGTTGCCCAATCGATCGACTTGGTCATCTATATAACCGGATCACGCGCCAAACGGCGCGCCGTTCTGTACGTCGCCGATGGGAAACTCGCGGGGACCGACGAATTTACGAGCAAGTATCCCGTTGAGGATCAGCGTGGGAAGCCCGGACCTTTGAAGCAGGCTTGGACCGGTATCGCCGACGGTCCGTTTGGCCGGGCGGCACGCTGGTTAGTGAATCTATTCCGCCATCGTGGACCGCCTTCCGAACCGCCGCTCAACGGCGCCGATGCACCGCGAGCGCCCCCAAAGCAGGCTGCGAACCGTCGTCCACCCCATTCCCTTTCAGAAGTAGACTTTACCCTCGATCCCAATGCCCAATACCACCCCTCTCCCGAAGACTGGCGCGATGAAAACTTTTATCTCTTTATGCTCGACCGTTTTGCCAAGAGCAAGGAAAGCTCTCCGGTCGGGGATCCCGCAAACGGTTCTACACGGCATGGCGGTGATCTTAAGGGTGCGATCGAAAAACTCGACTATCTTAAAAAGTCCGGAGTTACGACGCTTGTGATGACCCCGGTAACCCAGTCATTGCCTGAAGCCTATCACGGCTACGCGACAATGCATTTCCTTGATATCGATCCGCACCTGGGAACCTTGGAAGATTTTAAGACGCTGGTGGCTGAAGCGCACAAGCGCGGACTGCGCGTTCTTATGGATCTCGTCGTCAATCACACCGGCCCGGTTTTTGATTATAAGAACGGTGACGCAGACGGAACCCCCTGGGAGGGCCGGGAGCGTGAAACGGAGTGGAAGGAAGAGCTCATGCCGACCGAGTTGGCGGACGATCGCCATTTCACCCGTATGGGAAAAATCCGGGATTGGAACGACCCCGGGCAATCGCGCCGCGGCGATTTCCCGCCGAACTACCGCCATATCGCGACCGATCGTCCCGAAACGCGCGACCTGATGATTCAGATCGCGAAATACTGGATGAAGGAAGCCGATATCGACGGCTTCCGTCTCGATGCGATCCGGCATGTCGCTGAAGATTTCTGGCCGCACTTCTCCCGAGAGGTGAAGGCGTATGCCGCTGATATGGGGAAGGATAATTTCTTGCTCCTGGGTGAGAATTCCACGGGTGTAGACGGCGAGATTGCCGATGATCTTGAAGGAGGCGTTTTCGATACGGGTTATAACTATCCGGCGTATCGCCGTGAGAACTACGCTCTCCATGGCAGGGCGCCGACAAAGGTGTTGGAAGACAGTTTGCACGCGACCCAGGCTGCCTTGGGCGAAGCCGCGACAAAGCTGCTGCGCTTTATCGATCTCCATGACACCTACCGCTTTCTGCGCACGCACGAGCCTGTCACCGTGCTCCATACCGCACTAGCCTATTTGATGTTCTCAACCGGCATCCCGCTTATTTATTATGGAACGGAGCAGGCGTTCCGTCAGGATGTGCAGTCCCTCGACCCGGAAGGACCGCATTTGCCGGCTGATCCCGCAAATCGTGAAGACATGTTTGCCGAGGGGCAATTCAAGTCACCGAGTTCGTTAGGGGATAAGTTCGATGAAAACTCTCCGACCTTCCTCCATTTAAAGACACTCGCCGCTGTCCGGGCGAAATACGCTCCCTTGCGGCGCGGGATTCAGCACATGCGCTACGTCGATCATCAGGGTCCCGGCTTCTTCGCCTTTAGCCGGATCTATGACGGCGAAGAAGTCCTGGTTGTTATGAATACCTCCGGTCAATATCGAGAGGCGACGATGTGGGTTGATGGTGAAATCACCGGTGCCGATGTAGAGCTTACCGATGCGCTTGACCCGAAGACCCGTGTTAAGACCTTTTCGCCCGAAGAGGGCGGAGCGAAGGTGTTTGTCGGCGTCCCGGCCCAAGGCGTTCGCGTTTTTGTGAAGAGGGCGACTGATGGATAAATCGCTCGAGGACTGGCAGGACAGGATCATGTATCTCGCGATGATCGATCGTTTCTATAACGGCGACAAGTCCAACGATGATTTCGGGCGGGGGGAGTTCGATCCTAAAAACGATGATTGCTTCCAGGGCGGAGATCTTAAAGGGATCGAAAAGAAATTACCCCATCTCGAAAAACTGGGGATCGATGCCCTATGGATCACCCCGCCTGTTCACAACCAGTGGATTAATCCCTACATCCCGGTGCGCGGCTATCACGGATACTGGACTTACGATTTTGACGCCGTTGATCCGCATTTCGGCAGCGTCGGGGACTACAAACGAATGGTCGATAAGGCGCACGGCCGCGGAATGAAAGTGATTCAGGATATCGTCGTGAATCATACCGGGAATTTCTTTACCGTCGATGAAAAGAAGTTCGACGCCAAGAAACCCGAGGCGGGTTGGAAAGAGGCGAGGGGGTCATATCCCACTAAGGCGCCGAAGGATCCCGTATTCGGACTGAATAATCCCAACCGAAAGGCCGATCGGGACGCTGCAGTCTATAACTTCACTCCCAATATCACCGATTTTAAGAGCCGTAAACAGACCCTGACCTACACGATGGGGGATCTTGATGATGTGAATCTTCGAAGTCCGCTTGCCGCGAATCGAATGACCGAGATTTACCGGGATTGGATCGATCGTGTCGGGATCGACGGGTACCGCGTCGACACGGTTTATTATACGCCCGAAAAATTTTACGAAGGATTCCTTCATAAGACAGACGGTGTGAAGCCGCACGCCGCGAAGCGCGGCAAGGATGATTTTTTGGTTTTTGGCGAGGTGTGGAGCTACGACTACGACGCCATCGGGAATTATTTAAACGGTCCTTCCGGCCCCCGCTTGGATTCTGCGATCGATTTGCCGCTCCAAGAACTGCTCGGAGACGTTTTCTTTAAAGGCGCTCCGACGCGGTTATTGGAGAAGCCTCTAAAAGCCCGCCGCCGCAATCGGAATCTTTGGGTCAATTTCTTAGACAACCATGATACCGAGCGCATTGCCGCCCGGGCATCGGTTGAGTCCGTGCGGCAGTCGTTGGTTGCCTTGATGACCTTGCCCGGTATCCCGTGTCTCTATTACGGCACCGAAGCCGGGCTTTCGGGCGCGCGCGATAACATGTTTGCCCGTTCCTGCTGGAACGAGGGCAGCAGCGATTTTAAATTTCTCCAATCGATCATCAAACTGAGAAAGGAGACCCCCGCTTTGCGGCGCGGAACACTAAAGGTGGATCAGACGGCGCATGCCGCAGGAGTCCTCGCCTATTCCATGTCCTATGAAGGGGATGTCGTGAAGGTTGTGTTTAACACGTCTTCCGACGCGATGGCCTACGATCCCGGTTCGTCGACGGGCAAGCGCGAAGTGCTGTTCTCTTCAGTGAAGAAGCATTCGATTCGCCGCCCCATGGTGCTCCCGGGACGTTCCTATCTCGTCTACCGGGAGACCAAGGTCGCGGGGAAGCCGGAAAAACCGATCGTTAAAATTTCAAAATCCGGCGGCGGATCGCTGCGGGGAAGCGCACCGATTAAATTCCGGGTGGACGCGGCGGCGTCGCTCGACTCGCTGTATCTTCTTCCTGATGGAAACTTGGACCGGAAACTGAAGGTTGCCGCGCCGAAGTCGGGATGCTTCGAACTCGAAACCGCGTCCATCGGAAACGGACGCCACGAAATTCAGTTATTGGCAAAAACCCGCGGAGGGAAACTGTCCCTCTCGGAGCCTGAAACGATTACGATCCGCAATCCCTATAAAAAAATAGAAAGGGCGGTCGTGACGGAGAAGGGCAGCGCCGGGATTGGGTGCCGTCTTCATGCTCCGGCGGATCCGAGTTACGGGACGCAGATGTCGATTCAGGATGTGGATGCCTATACCAATGGGCGGGATTTGCGGCTTACCCTGAAGATGGGAAGCGTTACCGATGATTGGAACCCGCCGCATGGCTACGATCATGTCTACTTCAATGTATTTTTCGACATCCCCGGACAAAAGGGGAAGAAGATATTCCCGAAGCTCGCGCATCGGCCGGTAGGATTCGATTTTAACGAGGGTTATTTGTTGTTCGGCTGGGGAGCACGCTCCTTTGGCGCGGATGACTCTACCCTGGAGGAGTACGGCGCACCGCTTTCGGGTGTTGTCGAGCAAAAGGCCGACGCGAAACGGGGAACGGTGACGTTTACATTCCCGGGCGGGGCGATTGACGGCCTGAAGGTTTTTATCTCAACGTGGGACGGCTATTTAGGAGAGTTTCGCGGTATTTCAAATAAGAAGGAGGATTGGGAGTTTTACACGCTGGAAAAGAAGGACCCGGCGACTCTCTCAAGAATTTTTGACCATGCCCTCATTACTCTCTGACGTGAAGACCACGGTGGACGCTTTTGTCGTTATCGCCATCGATATTAAAACCGATGCCGGATTTGAACGCCGCTACTTCGCGTGTTCGGGCGGGATGCTTGATTCGAAAACTCCAAAAGGAGTGACCCGAGCCGCGGACCTTCCGATTGAAACGTCCGGGCGCATTAAAGTCATTGTGTATCCAACTCGAACCTATTCGGAAGGAATGGGCGGCGGCATGTTCACGGAAATCGCACCCGAAGACCGCAGTGTGATTCGCGGGCTTGAGCGTCGGTTCCCAGGGAGGGTCGATTGCGTTAAAGTGCCGCTTGGAAAAACAGGATTGTTTGCCTCGCTGGATAACTATTTCAAAAATGACGATGAGCGCGCCGCATACGAGGAACAGCGGGCGATCGTTCCCGCAGAAGATTCTTCTGAGGATAAAGACGGTGCATGGCTTGCGTTTGATGGCGGCTACATCGAGAACATGAGTTCGATTTTCAAGAGTTGCATGACTAAGCCTAACCGCCAAGACTATATGTGGCTGGTGACCAAGACCTTCACGCTCAACCTCGCAATTCGAATGTTCTTTATGGTGAAAAGTGTGGGAAGCGGGGATCTACCAATGATGCGCGCCGTCGTCTCGACAAGTTGGTACCAACTGCAGGATGCAGTGTTTACCGTTTTCGGTCAGACCTACATGAAGTTTCTCGGAAAGATGACGCCGATGGTGAAGATTAAGAACGCGGCAGTCGGCGATTTGGTCTTCGTTTACATCCAGTTATGCTCGATGGAGTTTATCAACCGGCTCGTGCTCGGGCCGCTGGGTGAAAATCCGCTGGTCTATACGGTGGAAGGTGTCGGGTTGATTTTCGTGAATATCCTACAGGGCATGATTTCCGGAGGACCGATTATTCCTGCCGTCAATAAGATGCGTAAGGTCGGCGCGATTAGCCATTCGACCATGATGCATTTCTACCAAATTGCCAGTTTAACGATGCAATTGGGACTTTTCGCGGCCTTCGGGTATCAGACGTTCTACGCGATCCTAACGGGAGTTATTCTTGTTTTCGCCTGGGGTTCCTACTTGTTCTTCTCAACGATGTTTAAGGAGCCAACGTTTGGGTCTATCGAGGATGAAGAAACACTGAGTGCCGTCGATCTTTTTGCGGGGAGGTGCTGTGCTGCGTAAACTCCTCGTTCTCTGCCTGATCCACTCGCAAGGAATCGCGATGGCGGCTCCTGTGGGTCGGTCTGTGTCTGCGCCTAAGGGCGTGACCTTTCAGGTGGGGGCCCCTACAGGACTCGTTCCTTCCGGTTCGCTGACGGGTATTACGAACGCCGCCGCGCCGTCGTTAGCGGGAACGCTTCCAACCTTGTCGCTTCCCGTGCTGGGGGAAACACCGACAGCATCGGTACAGCAGGCGCAGTTATCGCGTATCACGCCGGTAGCTCCGGTAACGCCGATTTTTGATCGTAAACGGCCGCAACCCACTGTCACACAAAAGCGCAAAGAGAAAAAAACCGCTCTCCCGGAAGCGAAAGATAAAAAGAAGAAACGTCCGGTACAGGGCACGCTGGACGTTCTCGCCAGCACCATTAAAAAAATCGCCCCGGTTCGCGCCCTCTCCCTTTTCTTTGACCACGGCGAACGTTCCGGTGATGGCGGCCTTGTCGCTCTCAATGCTGCCGATGAGATGCGCACACCCACCGGGCTTACGACCAAGGCCCATGCTGAACTCTCGCGATTGCGCCAACTTAAACAGGTCTTGGGTGATGGAACCGCGATCGAAGGGCAGCAGATTGGAGCGTTCGGCTTCCGCAAGCCCGATGGAAAGCATCGAATGTCTTATGGCTCCGGTATTGAAGGGTTCCTCTTTACCAAGCTGGAGCAGGAGCGCGATTTCGGTCAAGATCACGCCGTGGGTCAACTCGATGATTATTTCTCGTATCTTGAAGCCCTGCTTGTCCCGATGGATTGGGCGTTGGAAGCGCGCCGCGATCTTCGGACCCTTCGGTATTTGGGGATCGATCCGGTGGAGAAGAACCACCGCTTGAACAAAATGGTCCGTGATCTTGCTAGCGATTGGCGCACCGAAGTAAAGGAACTGGATTCCGCTTTGTGGGGCCGTGACGCGGCGGTGTACATGATTCTCGCCCGGGCCTATAACAAGCTTAAGGCCGGTAAAAATTTCTTTGACTCAATCGATGACGCCGAACTCGATCGCATCGCGGCTGAGACCGGCGCGAATACGGTTTGGATTCTCGATATGTTCGAGATCGGCGATATTCGGCGTTGGGGAACCGGCGGCGGGTCTCCGTACGCGATTAAGGGATACAACGTTAAGAAGTCTCTTGGCGGAGATGCCGCTTTGAAACGGCTTGTGGATCGCGCGCATGCGAAAGGAATGCGGGTCGTTGCCGATTACATTCCCAACCACACCTCGCTCGACAGCACCATGATCAACGAGCGGCCCGAAGGATTTATCCATCTTGTACCGCCCCAGCCCAACGCCGGCGAAGCCGCCGACGCCTATCGCGAACGCATCATGGCGCAGGTACCGAACACGCCATGGGGCGAGCCGATGTACTACCTCGTGAAAACGCCCGCCTATCCTGAAGACGGGGCACGCGTTGAGAAGTACATCCTTGTCCATCATCCGTACCAGGGCGGTGGATTCCCGATTTTGTGGGTCGACATGGCGCAGATCGATTACAGTCATCCGGAGGCGCGCAAATTCCGGATCAACGAAGCCGTCGATCTTTTTAAGAAAACAGGAATTGACGGGATTCGCCGCGACATGTCGTACTTCGTACTCAACGAGCGCTTCTTCCGCCATTGGTTGGGAACGCTCAAGTGGGAGCGGGATAACGCTTCGGGTTGGGTTCGTGACGGATTGGTTGATCTCGTCTCGGGTCTTGAGGCACGTAAGAAGGATATAGGGGGACGCGAATATCTTGACGAACTCCTTGAGGCGGTAAAGGCGGTAAACCCCGACGCCTATCATTTCGATGAAGCCTATGAAGAGTTCGATGCCTTGAGCCGGGCCGGTGCGCATGCACGCTACAACAAGACCGGTCTATTTGATGCTCTTGGGGAGCGGAACTCGCAATGGGTGCGCGGTGCGCTGCGTGAACTCGCCTTCCGGAAGTGGCAGGTCGGTTCTGCAGGTCTCGTTAATTTCCCTATCACGCATGATGCCGATGATACGCACGGCGGGCGCGGGTATGCCGTTGATCGATATGGACCGGTCTTAGAAGCAACGCTTGCGTTAACGTTGGGATTGAGGCCGAACCTGATCTACAACGGACTCGAACAGGGTGTATCCCAGAAAGAATTATTGATATCGGACTACTTCGGCAAATCGAAGGATCTCAATAAACCGATTCCGTTCGACA
>JBFIEP010000047.1:0-10889 GCA_041603335.1 Elusimicrobiota bacterium
GTTTGCCTCGACGGCGGCGGGCGCGGTTTTTGACGGCAGCAAGCTTGATGGGGAGATAATGTCCGCTCCTGAATTCGGGGACCCGGGTGTTAACGTGCCGTCCCAGAGCGATATTGATTCTTTGTTGGATGAAGCACGGCAGATGGAAGAAGACGCCAAGAAGTGTGAGGAAGCCGAGGAGACTTATGGTGGGCAAGAGCGCCACCACATGGAGCGTGTCCAGCAGCTTTCCGATGATATGGCAAACGCGAACTGCGGTTCCGGCGGCTGCAGTAAATCGAAGTACAAGCGGTGTCAGCGTATCGGTGACCAGATGAGGGCGGAATGCCGCCAATATAATACCGTCGCGCGTAAAAAAGCGGATGCGTGCCCGCTTATGAACGGACAATTTAGCCCGATGGATTGCAGTCAATAAGAGGAAACCCCTATGTCAGACCAAACCCCCGACTCCAACGAGAATCCAAAAATTCCTTCTTTTAAACCGACCCGTAAGTCGGATGAACAGAAGGGCGGCGGCGGCCCCTTGTCGAATTTGGGAAAGTCCTCCTCCCCGACTTCAGGCGGTGGAGGCGGGTCTTTGTCCAGCTTGGGAAAATCAGGGGGCGGAACGTCGGCTCCCTCAACCGGCGGAACGTCAGGATTTAAATTCCCCGGATTCGGCGCCTCGAAGAAAGGTGCCCCCGGGATGAAGATCCGCGGGATGGGCGGCGCGGGCGGCTCCATTATGGACCGTCTCAAAAATCTGCGCCGTAAGGATTTGATGTTTATCGGTGCGGGTCTAGCCACGCTTATGATGGCGCCTGTCGCGGAACATTTCATGATGTCTCCCGAAGAAGGTGCGGGAACCACGCTCGAAGAGGGATTTGATTCCAAGGGACCGTTGTTCCCCGACGGCTCAACGGTATACGAAAGCGGGACAGGCGGCTTTTCCCCCGGCGGATTGGTCGGGGCGGGAACCGATGTTATTACACCGCTTAACGTGCGCGACCCCAGCGCGCTTGTGATGGGTCCGGGTGCGAAGCAAAAGCCCGAAGCCGTTGTTGCACCGCCGCCGGCGGCGGCATCGTCTTCCAGCGACGACGCGTCGGCCAGCAAGTGGAAGGATGCGCTCGCTGAATCGGCGAAGTCGGGCGTCCGGGAGGCTGTCAAGAAATCCCCTAAACTTCCGCGCCCCAGCGTGAAAATGCAGGGTGCCTTGCGCGGCCTGTCTGCGCTTTCCGGTTCTTCCAAGGGAGGAGGCGCTTCGTTTAAGCTGCCGGGCCTGAGTGCGAGTAATGTTCCTAATCGGGCGAGAGGTTCAAATTCTTTAACACGCTCGCAAGCGGCCCCCGGTTTCCGGGGTGCGGCGCGACGGTCCAACACATCCGGCAGCGGCATCGAAGGGCTGCGGGGTGCGGGCAGCCGTCAGGCGGATCAGTTCGGGAATGCAGGTGCCAGCAATGGCTTGCAGACGGCGGCGAATGTCGGACTTCCTTTCCCGGGCGGCGGCGGGCGAGGCGGTTTTGCCGGTCCCGGCGGTCCCGGCGGCGGCGGGAAAAACCCGGGCGGCAATCAGATTAAGGAAAACAAGCAGCTGGGTGAATCCCTGGCGTTCCTGCGCAAGAAGATGGAGCAGGAAAAAGCGATCGCTCTTAAGTGGAAGAAGAAGGAATGGAAGCAGTTCGGCCGCCAAAAGGCGATTGAGGAAGGGGCGATTAAGTTGATGTTTGATGCGTTCGGCAAGATCATTGTCGACCCGATCTCGGAAGGTATGAAGAAGTTAGGCGGTCAGATTTTCGAGCCGCCTCCGTCGGGTGGGGCGACGCATTTTAAATGTGCAACCTCCGGTGCTATTCACGCTATCGGCGGGTCGCATAAATGTATTTCCGGCAATGCCTTCTTGATGGGGCCGGATAATAAATGGATCAAGGACGATGCTTGCGGTGTTTGTACTCCGATCTCCGATGCCAGCGCTGGTCCGGGAGACGGGAGCCACCAAAGATCTCCGGCTGAGATCGAGGAAGAGCGGCGTCGAAGAACCGGTGGTCATCATCAGGATTCACAGGATCCAACCCGGACGGCAATGGGCGATATTTTCCAGATGTGTAAGAAGCTTCGGGAATTTGAAACGACTACCCGTACAGTGAAGGATCCGGCCACCGGAAAGGAAACCAATGTGGCTGGAGAATTCGTGAGATCCCGTCCCTCAATGTATAAGGCGCTTGGGCCGTTGATCAGTGCTCAGATGCATATGAACAGCAACAAGGGCAGCGGTAGGGCCTGTCTTGACGCCATGGGAACGGATTATAAGGCGACCGATCACTTAAAGGCCGCGCAACTCGGGAACATGGATAGTAATAATTTCGTGAAGCAGCATAACGGCATTCTGGATAATCTTGATGGTTCGAAGGGGGAAGTGTCCTCGCGCAAGGATAAGATGGTTGAGATTCTTGATGGAGGAGTCGATGTCATCAATACAACCGCTGGGGCTGTCGATGGAGCCGCTTCCGCGACTCCCGCCGATAAGGCTGCGAACAAGGCGCAAATAACAGCGATCGGGACTGCTTCTAAAGGGAAGGACCCTGCACTTGACCAACTTGGAGCTGACTTGGAAACCAAGCTCGGGGAAGTCAGGACTAAAAACCACGGGCTCGGTGCCGACACTGAGGGTGCTGATAAACCGGCAACACTCGATGATCTGAAGGGTCGGATTACCAAAAATAAGGAAAGACACGAGAAGATCCATGAGGCTCTCCGAAATGTCGGTGATTTGGTTGCCAGCCCTGTGCAGGCGACGCCGGCGACGCAAGCTAAAGGGTTGGTTGAGTTTGTCAACGACTTTAACAAGGCTGTCGGTCAGTCTCAGGCAAAGCTGAAGAGTCAATACAACGGTCTTTTGGGTTCGTCAGATGGAATGCGGAAGGTGCATGATCAGGCCACCGAAAGTGTGGGAGTGTTGGATACGGCGCTTACAGAGGCTGCCAGCCAAGGCAATACCCTTTCCTTCACTGCTGTCGAACCGACGGTTAAGGCCCTCGATACCAAGCTGGCCTTAGAGGATCCTGCGGGATATTGGACGAAAGAGGTTGAAGCGGTAGCCCCTAACCCTGCGGCGATCCCTCCCGTCGTTGGAGTGGAAGGAAAAAAGTCTGAGTTTAAGCCTGAGGTATGGACTGAAGATACCGCGAAAGTTTCAAAGGCGATTACGGAACAGGTTAAAGTCATTGATCCCAAAGGTGAGGCTGCATCCAAGATTGTGCAATCAGTTGATACAGCGCTTGAGAAGGTTGCTGTTCCTAATCAGGCTGCAGAGCATTAACGGTCGTTTGTTGTATTTGGAATAGACGCACTAATAGGACAGGTATTATGAAAAAACCCCTCTATTTAATCCTGCTATTGACGTTTGCCCTGATTATGCCGCCCGGCTTCGCGCCGCAGGCGGCATTTGCCGGTGCCCCTCCGGCACCGGAAGGTGATAGCGCCCGGCATAAGGACATTACCAAGACCGCTTGGGATGCCTACCGGAAAACCTATCCGAAGTTATCGAAGAAAGATTTGGAAACCGTTATTCTGGCGATCCAGCGGGCGGAAGCAAGCGCCCATGATGGCCGGAAAGAACTCCAAAAGTACATTAAGTTTCTGGGACCTGCTGCGGTCGCGGACCAAATTCTTTCCGTCGCGAAGGCTAACGGCGGTAAATTTGAAGCTGCCGCCTACTTCCTTCTACAAGGTGCTTCGAAGGACCGGCCGAAAGGAGAATTAGCGAAGGCTTTGGAGGGGACTCAAAAGGTTGCCTTGGCTGAACTCCAAGAGGCTGCCTCCGGAAAAAAAGGCGGTGAGATTACCGTTCCGGAAGGTGTTGAGGTTGGAGACTCTAAAAATAAGGCGGCCGAAGCGGTAGAGAAGCCGCTGGCAGTTAAGATCGATGCCAATGAGGATATCGCGAAGGACATCGGAGCGATTGTAAACGTGTTCTCCACTTTTATTTGGACGACGTGGGAGCCGGATAACACCTCTTTCATCGCAAAGGACTTGCGTGAAAAGGAAAAAGCTGCGACATCTCCGTCCTGGCTTACCGGTCAGGTCAACGTATGGGTGACAGACGCCTTGACTTCCGATATGCGGCGTTACGGAACGGTGGTAATGTATTTAGGGCTTGGTGATGCGACCGCTCCCCAATGGGCGGAAAAAGATCCGATGCTTAAAACTCTCTTGACCGGGCCGGGGCGGTCGTCAACAAAGCCTTTCGCGGATTTCAAGAAGAATATGCGCGGTTGTTTGGGGCAATGGGCCAAGTCGGAGGGGGATAATAAACCGATGAAGGGCTGTTTTGGCGGGGTGGGCAGTGCCGCCGACGAACCGGCGAAGCAGTTGGGGGGAACCGAACACGCCGAATGGATATCGAGTTTCCTGCGTGAGGCGATTGGTCACGCGAATATTTTGATGGCCGCCGCTAATAAAACTCCGGAAGAACTTGCTGAGGAAATTAACAAAACCCCGGAGACGGTGAAAACGCCGGGCGATACGGGTGATCAAGCAGGTGCGCCGGAGCGTGACCGCGATAATCGTATCGCGTCGGATAAGGGCTGGACCATGAACGATCTTTTCGGTCGTTACGGAGATAAATTTAAAGGACGCGACGGAAAGGATAAAAAGCTTGTCAACGTTTTTCGGATAGACGGGCGTGAGTTTGCGCTCGTCGCACGTACGATTCCTAAGTACGTTAAGGGAAAAGACGGCGTCGTTCGTCAAGAAATGACCAATCAGGTCGGCATCTACGATGTCTCCCAGAAATACGATATCGTGGGGAAACGCTTCGATTTGACCGAGGTGGGCGAACACGAGATCACATTGCCGGGCCGCGTACGAAGCTATAAGATCACGATCCCTCGGGACCGGACGGAATCGATAAAATTTGAACCCTCCGCGCTTGGAAAAGGTGAGGACGGAAAGATTAAGGTGCCTGTTCTTGGAAAGGGTTCCAAGTATATGCCCGGAGACGGCAGTAAGTGGCTTGATCATCAGGTGGTAGACGCATTGCCTTCGATGGATGATCTGTTCCGGGCGAGGACCCAGAAAGCAATGGCCTCTGCCGATGAAGTGACCATCGATGGAAAAGCCTATTTGATGACCGCCGAATCGGCGGGAACGGGAAACTTCCTTTATTGGGATAAAGAGAAGTTAGCGCAGGCCGGTGAGTCGAAAGATCCCTGGTTTGATCAGCCGGCAATGGTTGTGCGTGTTAATAAGGTGGGTAAGAACGGAACCGAGCCTGTCAGCGACGCAGTCACGGGTGTGATCCCCGGCGGCCAGGACGCGAAAGGGCAATGGTGGGGATTGAAATGGGAAAAAACCGCCGGTGGGTCGGGCTATTACAAGACGGTTAAGATGCCGAGCCCTCCCGTAGAGGATGAAGTCCCGGCGAAGCCCGGAACAAAACCGGCGACCAATCCTGAGACGCCTACAAACCCTGCAGGCGGCGTGGATGAAAAGACGCTGATTGCCAGCGGCCTGGATGCGATCTTAAAGCTTAGGCTTCCCGGTACGGAGTTTAAGATTGCAGTCACTCAAGGCGGAAATCTCGGCCTCTTTAAGGGAGGGTCGGGTTATGGGTTTCCGTCCATGACGGATATGAAGCAGGCCCAGTTTCTTGGAAAGGAAGGAGCGGTGCTTTCTTATCCGACCGGTGAAAACCATTACGGGTTGGTGGATATCGCCACGATTGAGTTTAACGGTGCCGATGGAAAGCCCAAGGGAATTACTGAAGCGGTAATCCTCGGCAAGACGGGTGATGGCTTTCAGTTCGGTGTCGGTAAAGGCAATTCGAGCGCTTCAACGCGGATCGCTCAAATGTTTGTTGATGGAGAGTTGGCGAAAATTAATTCAAGTTTTAAGGTTGCCAACAAACCGGAGGAATTTAAGGAAAAACTTATTCAATTGATGAAGACGCATCCCACGCTTGGCAGCATCTCGGGTAAAACCGGTGATTTCAACGTTGAGTTGATAAAAGGCGGTGCGACCCAGATGTTTAAGTTCAAGTTTGCCAACGGCAAATGGACGACCGGTGAGACCGCTCCGGATTCAAATCAAACGACGGAAGGGAACCCGGGGGACATCTTGTTGAGTACTAAGGGTGATACGGTGTCTCCTGCAAAGGACGCGTCGTCGCTTCCAGGATCTCCCAGCAACCCGATGGAGATGGGGGGCAAGAGTCACCCCCTTCTTGCCAAGGGGGTGGGCGCTTCCGGTGTTTACTTCCTGCCGAAGGTTGATGATAGTAGTCCGGCCCAGCTTACGGTTCGCTTCTCGATTAAGGAAGCCAAAGAGGGGAAGCATCTGACCAAGGATCATCTCACGCCGCAATTTATCATGAAATCAATGGATGGATTTACGGTGCTGGGTTCGAATCTCACGCCAGCCTTGAAGGAAAAGGTCAAAACTAAAGGATCTCTTTTGACTGTGGCTGATTTACCCAAAAAATTCCAAGTCGGCGCCATTGACCTCCCAGCCGGCTTTACCTGGTCCGATGTTGTCGAAGGTAAAAAATTCAGAACCGAGCCGATCGGCGGCATGAACGCGGATGAGGGCGGAATGGTCCTCTTGGGTCAACTCGACGGCAAGAAGTTTTCCTACGTTGGTTATATCGCCATCTGGGGCTCGGTGACGGCGGAAAGCGCCAAAACATTGGGCAACGCCAAGGGTTAAGGCCTTCTTCTTAAAAAGCGTGTCAGGCATGTAGAATTGACGCGTATTTGTGCTATAATAAACTCCTTAAAGGCTTAAGTCCGGTTTCCCCAACGCGGGGACCGAGCTTGGTTATTACTGAGGAGAACACCATGGGACGCCCAAACCGTATTCAATTTCCTGGAGCTTGTTATCACGTTATGCTCCAAGGCAACAATCATCGCGATATTTTCATGACGAATCAGGATCGCCGGTATTTCCTGTCGCTCATGCGCTCTTACAAGGAACGCTACGAGCTAAACGTCTACGCGTATTGTCTGATGAACGATTATGTCCATCTCCTCGTTGAAACCGCCCAGCCCAACCTCTCAAAGGTCATGCAGGGTTTCAATACAGCCTACACCAAGTACTTTAACCAGCAGCATTCGACTGCCGGTCATGTGTTCCAGGGCCGCTATAAATCACTGCTCGTAGATAAGAGCAACTACTTGCTCGATCTGACGAGGTTTATCCACCTTGCGCCGATCCGCGCGGGACTTAAGGAAAAGCCTTGGCGCTACCAATGGTCTTCCTGCCCGGCTTACGTCGAGGCGGAGACCCGCGAGCCCTTGGTCGACTCGGCCCCTGTGCTGGGTGCCTTTGCTCGAAACCGTCTTAAGCAGTCGGTGCTTTATCTCGGCTACATTAAGGAAGCCGCGAAAAAGGACCTCCCTGACTTGCCGACCGTACGCGGTATGTTCATCGGCGGTCCCGAGTTCATCGCGTCTATCGAGAAAAAGGTCGGCGCGAAGCTGGGCGTCGATGAAGAAGCAAACCGCGATTATGCCGATAAGATCATTGCTGAGATTATGGAGAAACATGCGATTGATGAGGAGCGGCTTTTTGGCCGCAGCCAATGGCGTGAAATCTCAGCCGTCCGCAAGGAAGCCATCTACCGAATCTGGAAGGAAGCCAAGCTTGGGGTTACTGAAATTAGCCGCATGTTTAACCGGACTCCCTCCGCTGTGAGCCAGCTGATTCGCTCTATGGAAGCCGTCGGAGCGGGCTTAAATTAAGCTATAGAAAACAAGACTTAATTTCTTAAGGTTGGCACCGGGCCCAAGGACCTAGATTCCCTTGGGCCCATTTTTTTGCTCGAAATGACCCATTGGCACTATCGGGAAACCAGACTGCCTGGTATCCTGAGATTGTGGGCAGGGAACGACAACAAACGCCGAGGCGGTTCCGGACTTTAGCTCTTAAGAAAGTCATCGCGGGAGCGGTATCTCTCTCCCTCTTCCTTTCAACTCCCGGCATTCCTTTTTATCAAGCATTCGCGGGCCAAATTTCAGCACCTAAGGCCAAGGTCGGTAACTCGGGTTCCGGTCGTGTTGTGGTTGGCGCCCCCGGCGTCCAATCTATTGGGGCCTTAAACACTTCAGTCGCCTCCCTCACTCCCGGACTGCAGACCAGCCTTTTACCGGGCATTACCCCGGTGTCCATTCCGGGAACGGCCAATTCCGTCGCTGTTCAAGGACCCGTTCTCCAGGCTCCGAAAACCGTTGCTCAGGCTGAAATCCCGGCTGCTTTCACAGGCAGTGCGAGCCGTGCCATCCTGCAGCGTGCTGATAAGAGTCCCCAAGCCCAGGAAGGGCTGTGGGGCACCATGGTTCACCGCGTTCGCGGGGATCAAAATGCGAAGGCTCCGGCTGCGTCCCAATTTATCACCCCTAAGACCGAAACCCTCACTTCTCCCGGGTCCTCCAAGGATTGGGGTGCGCAAAGCTTTGATGCCCTGCGCGGCTTGAAGCCTCACGCTTCCAAGTCCGGATCCGCGGTCGTTTCCGCGCCGATGCCGGTACAGCGCCGCAATATGTTATCCCGGCCCGGACCGGCTGTTATGAACGCCGCAGACGAGTCGATGCCTGCTCCGGAGCCGGCGAAGAAGAAGAACCCTTTTGATATAAAGCAGATGTTCACGCCGTGGCAGTGGAAGGTCCCTCCCATGGCGATCGGTATGGGTTTGATGGGCGCCAAATATATGGGATGGCTCCTTATTCCTACCTGGCAGATTGTTGTCGCGAGCATCGTGGTTTCCCTTGGCTTTAAGGCCGCAGAATCGTATTTCACCAAGCGAAAGAAAAAGAAAGAGGTCAAGGCGGCAGCCGAAGAACGCAATAAGCCGCTTAAGGTCGACCCGGTTCTGCCTGATGAGACAGCGCTTGATGCCAACGCGGCCGCTGACCAGCTTCAATCGCTCCGTGAGATCGACAGCACATTAGAACTTTCCGTCCGTGAGGCCAATGAGCCGGGTGCTGTCATGGTGCTTCTCGATGAAGCGCTGGTTGAGCGCGTCCGCAAGGGTGAGCTTGAGTTAATCCGAGACGCATTCGGCGTGCCGTCTCTTGCCGCCCCTGCGGCTCTTGAAGCGGCCGGCAAGGACGTCGAGGCTGCTCCCGCAGTGGAGCCGCAGGCTGTTAAAGGAGAAGCCCCCGCAGAGCAATCGGCTCCCAAGACGGAAGAAACCGAAACCGAACCCAATCCCGAAAATGAAGCCGCGCATCTTGCTTCCTTAAGAGCGGACGGCAAGCTGGCATCGGTAAAACTTTACGACGCCGTTAATGACCGCGTCTATGACGCCGCCCTGGAAGACGATTTAATCGCGAAGGTCCAGCAAGGAGAATTGCGTGTCGCGACCGACGCTGACGGTACGGTATATCTGGTAACTCCGGAAGTTCTCGCATCCTCCCGGAAGAAGAATGAAGAAATCGCCGCGGAACCGGAGCCGGAAGCGGCTAAAGAAGAAGAGTACGAGTACAACGCCGAAAAAGAAGCCGATTTCCTGGTGGGTGAGGTCGCCGCAGGACGAATCGAAAAAGTCGGTGTGTTTGAGACCGAAGACGGAATGCCTGCGGAGCTTGATGTTGATGAGGCCCTGATCGCACGTGTCCGGAATTCAGAGCTTCGTATTGCTAATTTGCCTAGCGGCCAGTACGTTCTCGTCGCTCCGAAGGTTTTGGAATCCTGGCAGAAGCAGGACAAGGCCGAGGAAGTTAAGGAAGACGTTGAACCAGCATTGGAGCCTGAAGCTGTTGTTGAAACCGAGACGCCTGGCGAATCTATTTCTTACTCGGTCGTTCCAAAAGCCCGCTCGGTAAGTGGGGTCTATGGCGCGTTGGCCGGTGCGCTTCTCGCGATTGCCGCAGCGCCGTATCTGCCCACTCTAACCATGGCACTGGCACTCCCTGTTTTCGGCTACGCGGTTGGTTCCTTTATAAAGTCCTCCGGTAATGCGTTGATGGCGCCTGAAACGACGCACGGGGCGTTCGCCGGCCTCGCGCTTGGTGTTCTCGCCGCAGGTGCTGTGATGACCTACGCCCCTGTCGCGCTTCCGCTTTCCGCAATCCTGATGATTCCGACTGTTGGTGCCGTTCTCGCATTCGGGATCGAGGGTTGGCTCCGTAACCGCTCATCTCAAATCACGCAGAAGACGATTGCTCAGGAGCCGACGCTTTCGGAGCCGGAGGCAATTGAAGAGAATGTCGAACCCGTTATTGAAGAAACCGTTGAGCCTGTTGTAGAAAAAACGGTCGAGCCCGTTGTTGAAGACGCAGTTGAGCCTGTTGTTGAGAAAACGGTCGAACCCGTTGCTGAAGAAGCAGTCGAGCCTGTTGTTGAGAAAACGGTCGAACCCATTGCTGAAGAAGCAGTCGAGCCCGTTGTTGAAGAAACCGTTGAGCCCCAGGCCGCTCCCGCTGTAAAAGCGCCAACGGCAAAGAGAAAGGGAAACAATCTTTCCGGTTTGGCCGGATCCAGCCCCGCTTCCTTTAAGAAGCTCCCGGATAACGCGAAAGACATGGACGCCGATGCCATGTTAGCCGGCAAGAAAGACGCACAGGTTCGGGCCCGAAAAGAAGCTTCCGATGCCCGCCTGGTAAATGTTGCATTCAATCTCAATGACCCGAGCGGGAATTGGTCCTACGTCTTCCATTCACGTTCGCGAAACAAGCTCATCATCGTTTATCCCCGCAAGGTTGTCGTTCGTAAGGACAAGGCTAATCTCCGGAAGGTCGGAAGCGGAAGCAAGAACGATGTTCGTAAGGCGGAAGGCCTGTGGAATTCACGCCTGTCGCGTACCATTAGTTTTGAAGAAGCTTACACCCAGTTGAAGCAAGGCGCCCATTGGTTTAAGCCGGTGCGTGTTGAAATGATCTCGAAGCATGGTAAAAACCCGGTTTACGCCTTTA
>JBFIEP010000048.1:0-10886 GCA_041603335.1 Elusimicrobiota bacterium
CCTTGTGTTCGGGTTCTTCGGGCAGCGGGGCGAGTTTTTCGATGACGGTATCCAAGACCTGCTGGTTCAGCGTGACTCCGGCCTTGGTTGGTCCGGAGTAATCGTCGCGCTTGATGAAGGTGCGGATTGAGGCGTATCTGTGCCCCTTGAATTCATCAACGTAAAAACGGATTTCCGAAGAGTCTGTGAGAGGGATCGATCCTGCGTTGTGGAGTGGTTCGAATTTTTTTTCTTCAGCCATAGTTTGTGTTGTCATGAGCGCCCCCATATAGAGTTACTACGGATGAGGCGCCTATAAGTTCCGTCCATTTTATATAAAAACACAGAGCCCCCTGGAGGTGGTGGAGGGGGCTCTGAAATCGGTGCGTGGGAGCGTCTTAAGCTCTGTACGTTTTAATAGTAGCGGAAGTTCCCTTGAATGCCCCGGGCCATAGGGGAAATGATGGATTGGAATAGGACTCCCCCTTTTCTTCCCCATTAGTCCCACGAGTTTGAACTTGGCAAGAATGTTACTATAGGAATGTAGATGAGATTTCTAAACGCTTGTGTAAGGAAGAAAACCGACGCCACGCCGGTTTGGTTTATGCGCCAAGCCGGACGCTATATGCCCGAATACCGAAAATTAAGGGCGAAGCACACGATTTTGCAGCTCTGCGATAATTCCGAGGCCGCCGCCGAGGTGACGCTGCAGCCGATTCGCGCAATGGGGATGGATGCCGCGATTCTGTTCGCCGATATATTGCTGATCGTTCGTCCCATGGGACTGAACCTTAAATTTGTTGCCGGGGAAGGACCGGACATCGATTCCCCGGTGCGGACCGCACGTGATATAGCCCGATTGCGGAGATTCCATCCTGAAGAGGGAATGTCTGCGGTTTTAGGCGCGGTTCGCCTGATCCGTGCCGAACTTGACGGTAAAACGCCTTTGATCGGCTTCGCCGGGGCGCCGTTTACCGTTGCCAGTTACATGATCGAAGGCGGGCCTTCAAAGGATTACCGCTTCACAAAGGGCATGATGCATGGGGCTCCGCAGTTGTGGAAAAAACTCATGACCGTGCTGACGGCCAATACTATCGACTATCTTAAGGCGCAGGTCGATGCGGGGGCCCAGGCGATCCAGCTCTTTGATTCCTGGGCGGGTGTGCTGTCCCAGTTGGATTACGAGAAATATGTGAAACCGTATTCGGCTAAAATCCTGAAGGCCGTCCAACGCAAAGGGGTCCCCGTCATTCATTTTGGTACGGGAACAACGCCGTTTCTTAAAAGTTTTGCAGAGACCGGCGGTGATGTTGTGGGCGTTGACTGGCGTCCGCCGTTGGATGTCGCACGGAAAATGATCCCTGCCTCGCAGGCGATTCAGGGGAATCTCGATCCCACGCATTTATTGCTGCCGCGACCGACCCTCAAGCCCCTTGTTAGAGACGTTATCCGACGCGCCGGGGGGCGCCGCGGTTATATTTTCAACCTTGGACATGGAATTCTTCCGCCGACGAATCCTGATACAGTGAAGGCCGTCGTTGACTGGGTCCACGCCTGGACCTCGTAATGACGCGCCGTGCGGTGCTGTTGTTGGCTCACGGTGCGGCCGATTCCCTTTCTGAAATCCCGGAATATTTGAAGGTTATCTTCGGAGATCGCCCCATCCCCGATGGGATCGTTGATCAGGTTACGGAGCGCTACAAGAAAATCGGGGGGCGCTCTCCCTTAAAGGCTATTACAAACGCCCAGGCCGAGGGGCTGCAGAAGCGGTTGGGCGACGAATTCAATGTGTATGTGGGGATGAAAAACTCATCTCCATGGATTAAGGACGCACTCTGTGAAATGCGGGAAGAGGGTGTCGATGAGATCATTGCCTTGCCTCTGACCCCATACAATTCAAAATTGAGCGTGGGTGTGTATCTCACGAAGCTTGGGGAGGCAATCGTCTCAACCGGGGGCCCCCTCGATGTAAAAGAGGTGAAGCCTTGGAATCTGCACCCCAGCTTAATCGACGCGTACGCCGCGCGTATTGCAGAGGTTAATGATAGTTCCGATGCCTGTTTGCTTTTGACCGCGCACAGCCTGCCGGAGCGAATTGTGGATGAGGGTGATCCCTATGCCGTCGAATTGGCGCAGACCGCTAAGGCTGTGCATGCCCGTTCGGGACTTTCCCGTATGGAATTCGCGTATCAAAGCGCTAGCGGCGGCGGGCGGGAGCCATGGTTGGGTCCCGATGCCGGGGATGTTCTTGAGCGGCTTAAGAAGGAGGGAGTGAAGAGAGTCCTTCTCTCCCCGATCGGATTTGTTTCTGAGCATATGGAAACCCTTTATGACGATGATATCCAGTACCGCCTGCAGGCGGAGTCATTAGGGCTTGGCTTTGCACGGGCTAAAACCGTTAACGATCACCCGGCGTTTCTCGATGCGCTGGCGGATGTTGTGAGAAGCGCGTGAGCGGAGAACGAGTCGTTATTCTTGGAGCCGGCATCACGGGTCTTGCCTGCGCCTATGAGTTGGTTAAGCGTGGAGCCTCGCCCCTTATTCTTGAAGCGTCCGACCGTGTCGGCGGAAAGGTATTGAGCCCTGTCGGAAATCGCGACGGTTTGGTTTTTGAAGGAGGCCCCGATTCCTTTGTTACGACCAAGCCCGCCGCTTTAGATCTCGTCATTGAGCTCGGCTTGGAAGACCAGTTATTGACGACTCACGCCGAAAAAAAAGGAATGTGGGTCTATACGCGGGGACGCCTTCGTCGATTTCCCGAGGGTCTTCTGCTCATGGCTCCGACTAAGATCCGTGCGTTTCTCGCGTCGGATGTGATTGGCTGGTTCGCGAAAATCCGGATGGGCTTTGATTTCTTTTTGCCCGCAGGAGATCCGGATCACGATGAGTCGATCGGGGCATTTGCGAAGCGCCGGTTCGGCATCGAGGCGGCTGAGTCGTTTATAAACCCCGTTATGGCGGGAATCCATTCCGGGGATCCCGATCGACTGAGCCTGAAGAGTACGGTCCTCCAGTTTTTTCAAATGGAACGTAAATACGGAAGTGTCTGGCGCGCGATGAGGGCGGGCTCTAAAAAAAGACCGCCTGCCAAGCCGGGGCGCTCGATGTTCATGACGCTGCGCGGCGGACTGGAAGTCATGACCCAGGAAATTCTTAAGCGGCTGCCTGCGCAGACGGTGCGCTATAACGCTCGCGTAGAAAGCGTCCATGCGGTGCCTTCGGGGGGGTTTGAAATTCGGCTTGCCGATGGAGAGACTATTTCTGCGGATCGTATTGTCTGTACGCTCCCGTCTCCGATTGCCGCTCCTATTTTTAAACCCGTTTCAGAGCCGTTGTCCCGGGCATTGGCTTCGATTCCTTTCGCTTCAACATCAACGATTAGTGTTGCGTATGAAGAAAAGGACATTCCCCCTTCGATAGTAAATGGGTTTGGATTTGTGGTTGACCGCAGAGAGCGGCGAACCATTTCGGGTGCGACCTACAGTTCGACAAAATTTCCGGGCCGCATTCCGGAGGGAACGGTACTGATTCGTTGTTTCGCGGGCGGTGCCGGCCGGGAAGCGGATCTCGACAAAGATGACGATGCGCTTGTGGAATCTGTTCGTTCCGACCTTAAGTTGATGGCGGGATTGGACGCTAAGCCGGTTGACGCGAGGGTGGCCCGCTGGCCGGACGCGAGCCCTCAATACGAAGTGGGTCATGAAGAGCGTATTGTTGGCATCGAAGCTGCCCTTGGGGATCAGAAAGGCCTTGTTTTTGCAGGAGCTTCTTATAGAGGAGTCGGCTTGCCGGATTGCATCCGCTCCGGTCAGGAAGCGGCCTCCGCCTCTGGAAAGGTCGTTTGATGTACAATACCTTCTAGTTCGGAGGTGGACTTAATGAATTCGTTCCTACCGGCCGCCCTAGCGGCCTTTATTATATTCCCGGGATTACTCGGGGCCCAAGACTGGAAAGCAAGCTCAAACCCGACTCCTCTGTTGTCGGAGCCTTTGGCTGGCGATAAAATGGGCGTCACCATTCATCGGTTGAAAAACGGTTTGACCGTTTACTTAAGTCCAAATCATCAGGAACCGCGTATCGCGACCTGGATGGGCGTGCGTGCCGGCGGCGCGCATGACCCCGAAGATAGCACGGGAATGGCGCATTACCTTGAGCACATGCTGTTTAAAGGATCCGGCAAGCTCGGGACGAGGGACTTCGCAAAAGAAAAGATTCATCTCGATGAAATCCGCGCGCTCTATGAAACCTTGTTTAAGGCGAAGGGAAAAAAGGAGCGCGCCGAAATCTATAAGAAAATCGACGAGGCGAATAAGAGGGCGGGCGAATATGCGATCCCTAATGAGCTCGACAAGGTGTATAAGCAGCTTGGTGTTCGCGGCGTCAATGCGCACACCTCCAACGAGGAGACGGTCTATAAAACAAATATCCCCAAGAACCGTCTTGAAGCATGGGCTAAGCTCGAGGGAGATCGATTCTCTAATCCTATATTCCGATTGTTCCTTCCTGAAATAGAGACGGTCTATGAGGAGAAAAATCGTTCTCTCGATAACGCTAACCGAATTTTATTTCAAGCGATCGATAAGTTGATGTACAAAGAGCATTCCTACGCGCGCAGCGTGTTGGGAACGGTCGCGCACTTGAAAAATCCTTCGGTTGAAAAAATGTACGCATTCTTTGACCGCTATTATCGTCCGAATAATATGGCCGTCGCGCTTTCGGGTGACTTCAAGAGAAAGGAAGCGCTCGCGATATTGGAAAAATATTTTGGGGTTTGGCAGCCCAAACCCTTACCGCCTCGCCCAATGAAGGACGTTCCGTTTGCCAAAGGAATTGAGAGCGTCGAGGTGGTGTATGAGGCTGAAGAAGCCGCCGTGGTCGGATGGCGCACCGTTCCCAGTCTGCACCCCGATGAGGCGGCATTAACGGTTATGGCGATGGTGATGTCCAACTCGGAATCAGGTCTTATCGATTTGAGACTAAACCAGGCGCAGAAGGTGAAGGGAGCCGGTTCCTATTCGTATCTTCGTAACCAAGGCGGTTCTTGGAATATGTATGTCCTTCCCAAAGAGGGCCAATCCCTTGAAGAGGCTGAGGCGCTTTTGCATGAGACGATCAGCGTGCTGAAGAATGGTGAGTTTTCTGAGGATGATCTCGCGGCGATTGTCCTTGATTTTGAAATTGGTGAAAAAGCGAAGCTTGAGTCGAATGAATCCCGGGTGTATTCGATGATTAGCGCTTTTACAGGGTATGAAGATTGGGAACATGCTGTCGACGGATTGAAGCGTCTTCGGGCCGTTACGAAGGCCGACGTTCTTCGAGTCGCGAATAAATATCTCGGGGATGACCGCGTTGTCGTCTACCGGAGAAAAGGAAAGCCGGAAATCGGTTCGATGGAAAAACCGAGCTTCACGAAGCTCCCTATCGACACCAAGAACGAGTCTGCTTTTTTTAAGGAAATTATTTCAGTTCCCGCGAAGACTGTGAAGCCGAAGTGGGTAAAGAAGGGACGGGACTATAAAAAAATCTCAACTCCGGCAGGGCCGTTGTATTACGTAAAAAATCCGATGAATGATCTGTTCTCCCTGAGCTATAAATTCGAGCGGGGCAGCAAGCATGAGCGTAAATTGTGCGCTGCGTTGGGGTTGTGGGACTTGGCGGGTGCTGGAGATATGACCGCCGAAAAGCTTAAGCGGCGGCTTTATTCGAAGGGACTGAGTATTTCCACGCAATGCGGAGATGAGGGTTCAGGGGCGACGATCGTCGGTCTGGATGAACATTTCGACGAGGGGCTGCGGTTGATGCGGTTGCGGTTTGAGTCTCCGGTGTTTAAGAAGAACGATCTTAAAAAAATGAAGCAGATTTGGATCGGCCAGCATAAGGACAATAAGGTTAGCCCCGAATATGTCGAATCGGCTCTCACCGAATGGGCGCGTCACGGCGAAAAAAGCCGGGTTCTTCGCGAGTTGTCGGACTCGGAGATAAATGCCCTTACCCAGGAAGAACTTGTCGCGCACCTGAAGTCGTTCTTCGATTGGGAGCGGCGTATGAGTTATGTCGGGACGCTTCCGCGCAAGGTCGTGGCAAAGAAAATTGTTCGAGCGGGGAAGAAAAAATCCGACTTCCGCAGGAAGCCCGTGCGTGAGCCAAAGACTTATAACAAGGCTTGGAAAACCCGGGTCGTCTTTACCCACCGCGACATGGTCCAATCCAAGGTCGGGATGTTCATGCCTGATACCCTGTTCGATCCAGAGCAATACATCAACTATCGTTTCTATCGAAGCTACATGGGCGGTGGTATGAGTTCTGTGGTGTTTCAGGAAGTCCGAGAAGCGCGCGCACTTGCTTACTCTGCGTGGGGCGGCTATTCTCCCGGAAGTCGGCGTGAAGATGAAAACTTGATCCTGGGCGTCCTCGGGACGCAGGCAGATAAAACGATCGAGGCGACAACACTCCTGCAAAAACTTCTGCATCAATTACCGCCATCAGAAAAGCGGTTCCTGGAGACGCGTCAGTCGATCATCCAAGGATATCGGACGAATCCGATTAAGTTCCGTGGGGTGGCGGGTACGGTGATGTCCTGGGAAGACATGGGGCTTAAGCGGGATCCCCGCCCTAAAAATATGAAGAAGGCCGCGACCTATACTCTGGCACAGCTGGAGAAATTTGCGGCGGCCTGGAAGGATCGTCCGATGACGCTTCATATCCTTGGGAATAAGGATCGGGTCGATTTGAAGGCGCTCAAGGAAATGGGTGCTTTCATCGAAAAGCCGATCGATGAATTATTTCCGTACTAATCTGGAGAGCTGACGGCGGACTCTTCGGAAGATTGTTCGGGGATTTCTTCGATTTCGGTTTCTTCGGCGTTCTTGGCGATTTGGTTGAGAAGAGATTCGGGAATCGTATTGGGGAATAGGGAAAAGTTAACGACGGTGGCTTTCCCGGCCTCTCCCTTGATCCGCTCCGGAGTGAAGACTTTTTCACGCATGGCGAGTCTTTCTTCGGGAGAGATATCCGGGAAGTGCCGGGTCCAATAATTCTTTTGATAGTCCGGATGGCGGACGGACGGGAAAGGGTTGCATTCACCGCGCATTGAGCGAACGATGATGCGGTAGCGTCCGGAGGCGTTTGCCGAACCAACGTAGGCCCCAAGATATACCTTGGCTCCAGGAATGGGTGTCTGGAGAGCCAGGTCCAAGACGCGTCCCTCATAGCCGCAATGGTCTGAAGGCGGTGTGAAGGTTCCGCTCGAGTGCGTTGTTGATTCTTTCGCCGTGACCGCTCCGGCGCTTTTTAGGCCGGCATCGGCCGACTTTCCGGAAAAGCGCGAATAGCCCCACGCACAGGCGGCAAGGATCACGAGACCGACCCATTTTCCCGACCCGCCTTCTGAAGAGGCGCTTTGGGCCGCGGGCCGCGGCCGCTCGGCAGCCGCCTTCCACTTGGCGAAAATAAGGTGGCAGCCGGGGCACTCTTGGGCGCCTTCATCGGCCTCAAGGGAGCAGTTGGGACATTTCATATTGAGGGGAGTATAGCCGGGGGGTTGTAATTCGGCAATCCCTAGGGTCTTGCGCGTTTTTCGGGGACCGTTATCCTATGGGCATGTTGGCACGTTATTGGGTGCGGTTTGAAGATCAGACCGTGGGACCCCATACGCTTAAAATTCTTCATGACCTTCCCGGCTTTAGTCGGGACACCCTCGTCTGTCCCGATGGCGATAAGGTCTGGCGAAAAGCCGAAGAGGTTGAATCGATACGGGCTCTCTTAGACGCTTCTAATGAGGAAGAAGTCGAAGAGATGTTGAAATCCCCCATTGAAAAGCGGCGCAGCGAACGTAAGCGCAAAGCGCGTGAAGAAAAAGAAGGATTGAAGCGTCAAGAAAAAGAACGGGAAGAGGCCGAACAGCAGGAAAAAATAAAAAAGATGTCGTCTGGGGAAAGCGGCTTTAATCCGATGTGGTTGTTCCTCATGATCGTGTTGGGCGGCTTGGGCTATCTCGGCTATGGAGAATGGAAGAAATCCCAGGAGCCGGAAATCGAGATTCCAAAAGTTGAAGTCCTGCCTTTCCCGGATCGCGAAAAGCATTGGGCCTGGCGCGCCTTGGGAAGACAGCCGGGGGATATCATTGATGCTTACGGTAAGGATTCCGCCGAGCTGATAACTCCTGATGGGACCGATCGTTTTCAGCCCGGCGGCGATTTGGGCCGGTGGTCGCGTTATGAGAAGGTTGTGATTTTGATTCCCAAGCCGGGCGCTGATTATGGATCCGCCGATGGAGTCGCAGCGGCGGCTTCCCGCAACGGAGTTATTAGCGGCGTAGGGAGACGCTACGAGGCGATTGACCCCGAGGATATGCCGCGGCTTTCCGATGCGCTGCCGAAGTCATTTGCGAAGAAACCGTCAATGCGTGCTGAAAACGATAATACGTGGCGAATGAATTGGAAATCCGGCCGTGAGGATTGGGGCGCGCTTGTGATGCAAAACCCCAGCGCCGATGAAGGGATCGAAGATTGGCGCGTGAAGGAATACTGGGTTACCAAGGCGGAATAAAACGCCCTTCATTGTCGTAAACAGAGCGTCACTCCGCCGCGCCGCTTTTGGGCATAATAATTGATACGTTTAGGGTATGCCCCTAATCTCTCTATTGCTCTCCTCTATCGTATTGTTCACCGCCTGCGCCTCGGCTCAGCCATCAAAGGGTCCGGAGCAGACTGTCTATCTGCTCCACGGCATGGGACGCTCCCGGCTTTCTATGTGGTGGCTTGGAAGACGTCTTAAGAAGGAAGGGTATCGGGTTGTGAACTTCCCCTATAACCAAGCGACCGAGCCGTTAACCGATATCTCGGGTCGACTGCGCGAACGGATTTCTGCAGAAGCCCCCCGGCGGTATCATTTCGTGACGCATTCCCTCGGCGGGATCATCGTCCGTGAAGGATTTCGTGAGGGATACCCCGAGGGATTGGAGCGTATCGTGATGCTCGCGCCGCCGAATCATCCGCCTCTTCTTGCGCGGGGATTGAAAGGGTTTCCGCTTTATAAATTATGGTCGGGAGATAGCGGTGCGAAAATGGCCGAACCTTCGTTCTATGACGATTTGCCGATTCCGGGTGTTTCCTTCGGGGTATTGGCCGGTACGGGAGGAAACAGCCTGTTTTCGAAGGAAAAAAATGACGGGGTTATTCTCGTAAAAACGGCCAGACTTAAGGGAATGGCGGATTTTAAGGAAGTACCGCATTCGCATACGTTTCTTATGAATTCCTCCAATACGGGGAAGCTCGTTTTACGCTTTCTCCGTCGGGGACACTTTTAAAAAAAACTTGGCATAGCCTCTAAACATATGATTCCATAACTTTACCGCCTATTTGGCGGTTTCGTTTAAAAATTTCCCGGAGGAAACACACGTGGCTAAAAAGAAAGACATGCTTCTCGTCGGCAGCAAAACGAAGGAAATTCTTAAGAAGGGGAAGGTTAACGTTTCCGGTGACGCTCTCGAAGGACTCAATGAAGTTGTGTACTGGTATGTCGACCAGGCTGTAAAGCGTGCGAAGGCCAACGGCCGCAAGACCGTCCGCGCCCACGATTTCTGCATCAACTAATCCAGGGTTGTAGAATCGAATTTCTTTGGGGCCCGGTCGCAAGACCGGGCCCCATTGACTTAATTCCGGCCCCCCCTTATAATTGATTCAATGATCACGAACATCACAGTCAGCTGGAGCTGGTGGTGGCACGCCTCCTCAGAGGGGGTCGTTCGCTGATCGTATAGAAGGACTGTAAACCAGCAAGCGACCCGCTTCACAACCGAAGCGGGATTTTTTTTGGCATGAAAAACGATTTGAAGATTAAAACAGAACGGGAAGTCCGCGCGGCCCTGCGCCGCGGGGCCAACGTCGTTCCCCTGGTGAAGGCCCTGCCGGCAGACACGATGACGCCCGTAGGCGCTTTCCTGGCTCTCAGAGGGAAGGAGCCGGGTTTCCTGTTGGAAAGCGTCGAGGGCGGGGAGCGCTATGCGCGCTACTCTTTTTTGGGAGCGGAGCCCTTTGAAACCCTTGAGGTTAAAGACGGAAAGCTGCATGTCCTAAGGGGACGAAAAGAAAGAATTGTCGAAGGGTGTCCCTTTGACGCGATCGAGGCGGAACTGAACCGATTCCATGCCCAGCCCGAGCCTGGGCTGCCGCCGTTTACAGGCGGTGCTGTCGGCCATATGAGCTACGAGACGATCGCCCGGTTGGAACCGACGACCCGGCTAAAACCTCCTACCGAAGAACCCGAAGCCCGGTTGCGGATATTTGCCGATGTGGCGGCATTCGATCGCCTTCGCCAACGGCTGGTTCTTTGCGCGAATGTCATCGCCGAACCGGGCATCCCAATAGGAAAGGCCTACCGCCGCGCCGAACGCGCCCTCGCATCGATGGAAAAACGCCTCTCAATGCCAGTTAAGCCCCAAGGAAGAAAAAGTAAAACCAAGCTCAAGCTGAAGGCACAGTTGGGAAGCAAAAAATTTATGGAGGGCGTGCGGACGCTTAAGCAGGCGATCCGTGAAGGGGAGATTTTTCAGGCGGTGCTCTCGGATCGATTTGAAACCCCGCTTCAGGCTTCCGCGTTTGATGTATACCGCCGCCTCCGGGCGCTCAATCCATCTCCCTATCTATTTTTTATCGGGACCGAAGAGGACGCGCTGCTCGGTGCTTCTCCAGAGATGCTCGTGCGCGTCGAGGAGGGGAATATCGAAACGCGCCCCATCGCGGGAACGCGTCCGCGGGGCAGCGATGAAGAGCATGATCGCCGTTTGGAGCGGGATCTTTTGGCAAGTGTAAAGGAACGGGCAGAGCATCTGATGCTTGTGGATTTGGGTCGCAATGACGTCGGCCGTGTGGCCGTTCCGGGAAGTGTTCGCGTTCCATCCTTTATGA
>JBFIEP010000049.1:0-10815 GCA_041603335.1 Elusimicrobiota bacterium
ACCACCTACTACACCCAGGTGCGGGCCAGAAACGAAGCAGGAGTCGACAGCGCCTTCGTATCGCTTCCTTCAACAACAACGCTCTCCTTTCCCTCCGCACTGCCTCCTACGAACATCCTTCTCTCCACCGTGACGTCCAGCAGCATCGATGTCTCCTGGAATCTATTAAGCCCCGGTCAAACGCCTTTGTATGCGATGTCTGTTTCCTCGGATTTCGCGACCACGGTCGCCTCGATAACGGGGACGATTGGACTGGAAAAGGACACGATCTTAACCCTCGGGGCGAATACGACCTACTACTTTAAAATTAAGGTCTCCACGGTTAACGATTTTTTCTTCAGCGCGATTTATGCAACCGCGACCCGCGCGGTCCCGGCGACCCCGGCTGCCTCGGTGGCAATCTCGACAGAGGAGGTCCAGGTCAATTGGACGCACGGTCTAAATCCGTCGGATACTTTGTATGCAGGTGAAATTTCCGAGAACGTCGGCTTCTCACCCGTTCTCAACGGTACCGACCTCGAAACGGGAACCTCGATCAATGTACCCGGTTTGGCACCCAATACATCCTATTTCTTCCGTGTTTTCGCCGGAAACCGGTACGAGATCCTCACCGCATCCGTGGCCCTGCCCACCATCGCAACGCTGGCGGAACCGGCGACCGGACCTTTCTTCGTCGATGTTTTCGATGCCAGCCTGCAGCTGCATTGGGATACCCAATCGAATACAACAGGGACGCAGTATCTCGCGGAACTATCAACGGCTGCGGACTTTACCGGGTCTGCGGACGTAAATTCAACATTCCTCGCTAACCGCTCGAGTTTTTCATTTACATCCCTCACTCAGGAGACAACGTATTACTCCCGCGTAAGAGCCCGAAACTTCGCCTCCATCGAAACCGCCGTGACCACTGTAATCTCCACATACACACTCTCGGTAGAACCCATTCTTCCGCCGAGCAACATTCGCGCGTCCGCTATTTCGACCGGTTCGCTTCGAATGGATTGGGACCTAGGCTCGCCCGGGGAGGCGCCGCTGTATGCCGTTTCTACAGACCCCGGATTTGGAACAACCATCTCCTCGGAAACGGGGACGGTGGGTCAAACCACCAAATCGGAATCGGCCCTTTCACCCAACACGACGCATTTCTTTAGAATCAAGGTCTCAACCGCGAACGATATTTTCTACTCATCGACCTTTGCGACCGCTACACTGGCCCAGGTTCCCATCAGCTCCCCCACGCTTGTGCTTTCATCAACAAGTATCGAAGCGCGATGGGGCGTTGATCAGAACCCTGTTGGAACACAATACAGCGGCGACCTGTCCGCCACCGATAATTTCCTATCCCTTCTCGCCCAAAGCGAATTCGACACCGACGCCGCTATTCCGATTGGAGGACTCGACGCGAACACCACCTACTATCTACGCGTTAGAGGCCGCAACTTCAACGGAATTCAAACCTCCACCGTCGCCCTTCCGGCCGCCGTGACATTTGCAGCCCGTCCGACAGCCCAATTCCCCAGTGTTGTTCTCGACACGGTGCTGACCACCCATTGGGACCCCGGAGACAATCCACCCGGAACCGACTATTCCGTCGAAATTGCGTCGGACGCGGCCTTCACGCTGGACTTTCAAGCATCGCCCTTCCAAACGAATACGAGCAGCTTCACGTTTACAACGCTATCGTTGGACACGACCTATTATTCCCGCGTTCGCGCCCGCAACCACGCGGGAATACCGGGACAGTACGCCTCGCTGCCCTCGACACGAACCTTGGCCTTCGAAGCGGTACTCCCCCCGTCCAATATTCAGGTCGCGACAATCACTCCAACGGAACTGGGCTACTCCTGGTCTCTGCTTTCACCGGCGGAATCCCCCCTATACGTCTTCGGTGAAGATGCGGGTTTTGCAGTTACCGTCGCCTCGGAAACCGGCGGCGTCAACCAGAGCAGTCACGTCGTCACCGGACTTTCGATTAATACGAGCTATTACTTTCATATCAAGGTCGCGACCGCTCCGGACTATTTTTATTCGACAATCCTAACGACCGCAACATTAGCCGCAGTCCCCGTGGCCCAACCGACCGTGGTCCTTTCCAGCGGAGATATCCAGGTTGATTGGACAGCCAACGGAAATCCCAGCGGGACGCAATACTTCGCGGAATTGGCCCTGGACACGAATTTTGGAAGCATTGTGCAGACCAGTGACTGGACATCTTCATCGGATTTCATCGGCGTTGGATTATCACCCAACACAACATTTTATTCCCGCGTACGCGCCAGGAATTACTCGAACGTCCTGACCTCAGCGGTTTCCCTCCAAACAGTATGCACCTTGGCGGATTTAGCGGCAGCCTCAATTCCCCCAAGCCCTTCGGCGGTGTCTCTCGGTCTGAATTGGACCGTGGGGGGAAACCCCGCAGGAACGGAGTTTCTCGCAGAAGTGGATGACGACCCCGGGTTCGGATCCTTGGACGCATCCGGATGGCTGGCTGGAACTACGACGACATTCTTAGACCTGCTCCCCAACACGACATACTACACCCGCGTGCGGGTACGTAATTGCGCAAAAACAGAAACTGTAAATACGAATCTGGAAAACACGGCGACTCTCGCTGCCTTGCCCACCGTTCTCCCCGCATCGGGGGTAACGATCAGCACGATCGCTGCGAATTGGGGACTTAACGGAAACCCCGGTTCCACCGAGTTCTACTCGGAAATCGCGAGCGACAGCATATTCACCATCGGCTACGCTTCGACTCCTTACGCGGCCGTCGTCTCTTCAACCTATACCGGACTTACGCCTAACACGACCTATTATTTTCGGGTCACAGGCCGCAACGTCGCAGGAACGGAATCAAGCCCGGCAAGCCTCTCTGATCAGGCGACCGACGCCGTACCTCCGGGAGCGCTCCCCCACACTCTCGTCAGCAATAACCAGGTCTCGGTTGCGTGGGACGTTCTCACAAATCCCGCCGGAACACTTTTCCAAACCGAACGGTCGACCGATGCGAACTTCAACGGCATTCTCACCGCCTCACCCTTTACAACCGATGCGTTCTACACATTTTCATCACTCGCCGGAAACACGACCTATTACTTCCGGGTCAAAGCCCGGAGCCATAACGGGAACGACACGGCCTATACAGTCCTTTCCGCAACGTTGACAATCCCAAGCCCGCCGATTTCCGCAAATCCGCAAAATGTGTACGGCTCCCGATTACGGACGCATTGGGGGACAAGCGACAACGGCCCCGGGACCGAATATTACGTTGAACTCTCGACAGCGACCGATTATACGGGAAGCTTGGACCAAAATTCGGGTTTCGCCGCGGATCTTTCAAGCTACACGTTCGAGGGGCTCCAACTCGACACAACCTACTATACACGTGCTAAAGCACGCAGCTTTGTCCAGGAAGAAAGCGGGTTCACCCTGCTTCCGACAACCGTCACACTAAACTTTTTTGAGACGCTGCCGCCGACGGCGGTCGGGGTCGACACGGTTACCCTAAATTCCCTGGACGCCTTCTGGACGCTGGAAAATCCCACAATGGCGGCGCACTACAAGCTATCAACCGTCGAAAATTTCTCCTCTATTTTTTCCAGCGAAACACTCGCCGTCAATGCATCAAGCATCACCCTATCCGCTCTTGCCTCAAACACGACCTACTACTTCAAAATTAAAATTTCTACTGCAAACGACATTTTCTTCAGTGACGTTATCTCCACGGCTACCGCCGCTCTCGATCCCGGTCCGCTCACACCCGTCACCCTTTCCTCATCCGATATCTCTATTTATTGGGATCATGGCGGAAATCCCAACGGGACCGAATTTCTGGCGGAACAAGCAACCAATTCCGGCTTCTCCGCAGGCCTTACAAACGGAGGATGGACAACCCTCAACGGGTCGACATTCACGGCACTTTCCCCCAACACAACCTACTACAATCGCGTCCGCGCACGAGGTCACAACGGGACAACCAAGGATCCCATCGTATTAAGCTCAACGATGACCGCAGCGGAACCGCCTTCATCCGGCGCGAGCACGATTTTATCTTCTGCCGGGGTATTTGTTTCTTTCTCAACGGGCACCAACCCCGGGTCAACAGAATTCCAAATTGATATCTCAAGCGATGCAGGATTCATTAATATTGCGGGAACCGCAGGCTGGGGAACGATCCGCGAATCAACCTTTACCGGCCTCGTTCCCGACACCGCCTACTACTCACGCGCACGCGGGAGAAATGCACGGGGAGCAAATACCGCCTACACGGTCATTCCAACCACACGGACTCTTGCAGAACCTCCCGGAGCGGTCTCCCCCGGCCCCGTCTATGGACACCTGTTAACGATCAATTGGTCGGGGGGAAACAATCCAGCGGCAACCGTCTACTTCGCGGAAATATCGACCGCTTCCGATTTTTCGGGTTCGGCCGATCAAAATACTAACTATATCGCCGCCTTAACCTACGAGTTCGGCAGCCTCCAACTGAACACGACCTATTACTCCCGTGTCAAAGCCCGAAACAACGACAATATCGAAACACCCTATACCGCACTTGCGACGACCCGCACATTATCGTTTGAAGCGACACTCCCCCCGATTAGCATCCAATACACGACCGCGAGCCCGACCTCCCTCGACATCTCATGGAGCCTGCGCGTTGGGTTCCAAACACCGTTTTACGCCTTATCGACCGCCGCAGATTTTGCGACCACAGTGTCCTCTCAAATCGGAATTCCGGGGCAAGAAAGTGTTTCGATCCCTGGCCTGGCGGTAAACACAACCCACTACTTCAAGGTGAAGGTCTCAACGGCACAAGATTTGTTTTACAGCGTTCCGATTGCGACAGCGACAGAAGCCGTTGAGCCCGCCGCGGGATCGGTCGTTTCTTTATCCTCTTCCGATCTGCAAATGGGCTGGGGAGCGGGCGGGAATCCGGCAGGGACCGAGTTCCTCGCAGAAGCCGCGACTAATTCCGGATTCTCGGCAGGCTTGGCAAGCGGTTCCTGGACCACGGGGTTTTCATCAACATTCACCGCACTTGCCGTTAACACCACGTATTATCTGCGTGTTCGGGCCCGCAATCACTACGGTCATCCCACAAAAAATAATCTGGCGGCCGAAACGGCCACACGTGCCGAACCACCTGTTCCCGGAACGGAAACGAGCGTCACGTCCGCTGCCTTTGCGGCTAATTGGGGAGCAGCCGGCAATCCCGCAGGAACTGAATTCCTGGTTGAGCGTGCGACGGATGCCGCCTTCGGCGGCACACTTGTAGATTCCGGATGGACGACGGCGGTGGCCTCAACCTTCTCCGCACTGACTCCGAATACGACTCACTACCTGCGTGTTCGGGCGCGTAATTACGCTGGAATCGAAACCGCCAACGTTTCCCTCCCATCCGTAATAACCGCGGCCCAACCGCCGGGCGGCGGCACGTTCTCCAATGTATTTGACGTTCTTCTATCCATTGACTGGACTCTCGGCGCAAACCCCGCCGGCACCGAATTCTTCACGGAATTATCAAGTGCCGCTGACTTTACCGGAAGCGGAAATCAGGATACAGGATGGGTTGCCGATCTCTCGAGCACAACATTCGGGGGTCTCTCACTCGGTGCGACCTATTACCTGCGATCAAAAGCCCGCAACGCCGAATTTGTCGAATCGACATTCACAATACTCGGATCGACATCGACTCTCCCCTTCACGGCAACCTTGCCGCCGGCACAAATCGTTTTTACGACCGCAACGGAAACAACGCTTGAAACAACCTGGGTATTGGACAATGGAACCCAATCCCCGCTGTATGCGCTATCGGCCGTCGATAATTTCGCTACTACGGTCTCATCCTTAACAGGCAATGTCGGACAATCGAGCGCCACCTTCAACGCCCTTTCCATCAATACAACCTACTGGTTCAAGATCAAGGTTTCTACCGCGATCGACCTTTTCTACAGTTCGCCGATTTCCACGGCGACGCTTGCTGCGGTTCCTGTTAGTTCCCCAAGCGTTGTGGAATCCTCAGTCAGCCTTGCCGCGCATTGGCTTCTCGGCGGCAATCCCGCCGGAACGGAATTTCTTGCCGAAGCCGCACTCGACAGCGCGTTCTCAAGCGGTCTTTCCTCCAATGCCTGGACATCAAATCTTATTTCAACCTTCCCGGCCCTATCGGAAAATACAACGTATTATCTCCGTGTCGGTGCCCGGAACTGGTCCGGAATCATCACCGCGACGGTATCCCTACCGACGAATGCTACCAATGCCGCCGTGCCCCAAACAGGCACTCCTGTCATTCTGTCCTCAAACGATGCCCGCGGTGAATGGACTTCCGGTGGAAACCCGGCGGGGACCCTCTATCAAGCATCGGTCTCAACGGAATCGTCCTTTGTCCCCTTCTCAACCGCGGCGTGGACGACGCTTACCAATTCCACGTTCACCGGATTATCCGTTAACACCACCTACTACTGGAGGGTCCAAGCGATCAGCCACAACGATTCGCTGACTTCCTTTGTTTCGCTGACGACTGTACCGACCCATGCCGATGTTCCGGTCGCGGGGGCACCCGTGGCGCTCTCGTCAAATTCCATCCGCCCGGAGTGGACCCGCGGGAACAATCCGACCGGAACGGAATTTTTAACCGAACTCGCGACCGATGCCGCATTTACGGCAAATACGGCCACCGGGTCATGGAGCGCTCTAACGAACTCGACGTTCTCTTCCTTAACACCAAACACGACCTACTATACGAGAGTCCGCGCCCGCAGCCACGGGGGCGTCGAAACCTCAACTATAGGACTGACCGCAATCCCGACGGAAGCTTCCATTCCGGCGTCACTCGCGCCCGTGGTTCTTTCGACCGGGGATATTGCCGCATCCTGGACGGTAAACAGCAATCCCGCCGGAACAGAGTTCCGTGCCCAAATCTCGACGGATTCCAATATCACGCTCGGCGTTTTATCCTCCGGTTGGATTACCGGAACGGCTTCAACGTTTACCGCCCTATTGCCTAATGCAACCTATTACGCGCGCGTCCAAGCCCGCAGTCACGCCGGTGTTCTCACCTCTACCGATGCCGTGCGAGTCGACGTCACGTTAGCCCAGGACCCGGTCTCAACCGATCCCGTGGTTCTCTCATCGTCTGACATTAGCGTCCGATGGGATGTCGACAGTAATCCTGCCAACACGGAATTCTTTACGCAACTCGCACTCGACTCCGGATTCTCCTCCGGTTTAACCGACAACGGCTGGCAAACGGGCAGCGCTTCAACCTTTACGTCCCTCTCTCCTAATACGAGTTATTATTTGCGCGTCAAAGCCCGCAATCAGGCCTCAGTCGAAACCGGCTATACCACTCTCCCCACAACCATGACCTTTTCCGAGCCGCCGACGTCGGCACCCCTGACCCGCGTCTTCGGTTCACGGCTCACGTCGCATTGGGGCACCGCCTCCAATCCTTTAGGGACTGAATTCTCCGCCGAGGTGTCAACGGCAACGGACTTTACGGGAAGTGACGATCAGGCTTCCTCATATTCAACGATTTCAAGCCACACGTTCATCGGACTCTCTTTAAACACGGTCTACTACTCACGCGTGCGGGCGAGAAACCTCCGCGGGGTTCCCTCGAATTACACGACGCTACCAACGACGACAACCCTGGCAAGCGAAACCCTTCCCCCCGGAGGGATTGTCTTTGACACGGCAACCGCAACAACACTCGATGCCTCCTGGGTCTTGGACAACCCGACCCAATCTCCATTCTATGCCCTCTCAGTTTCATCGGCATTTGCAGCACCGATCTCTTCGGTGACCGGGGCGGTGGCCCAATCCAGCGCGTCGATCGGAGGGCTCACTCCCAATACCACCTACTGGTTTACGATCAAGGTCTCAACGGCACTCGATATTTTCTACAGCATCCCCCTTGCGACCGCCACGCATGCCGCGGAACCTACGGCGGGCGCCTCCGCTGCGATTTCGGAGAGTTCCCTTCTTGCCGCCTGGAATGCCAATGGAAATCCGGCGGGGACCGAATACTATGCGGAACGGGCGCTCGATGCCGCGTTTACGCTGGGAGCAGCGAACTCGGGCTGGATAACGACAACATCGTCCCTCTTCAGTCCTCTGAGCGCAAATACCACACATTATCTCCGCGTTAAAGCCCGAAACCATCAACGGATCGAAACCTCCACGGTGACTCTGGGAACGGTGGTAACCCACGCGCAAAGTCCGAGTGCCGCTGCGAGCGTCGGGATATCATCCTCGGACATCCACGTTTCATGGTCAACAGGAACAAACCCAACTGGAACGGAATTTTTTGTCGAAATATCGACCCATGTGAGCTTCCTTACCCTAGCGGATTCAGCAGGATGGACGGACTTTAAAGAATCAACCTTTACCGGACGCACTCCGAACACGCTTCATTATTCACGCGTAAAATCCCGCAATGCCCTCGCTGTCGAGACAACGTTCACTGCAATTCCATCCACATGGACATTCGCCGAACCGCCGACCGCCTCTCCCTTTACGGATGTACTAGGAAACGCAATTTCCGCCCATTGGGGAACCGCACTTAATCCAACAGGTACGGAGTTCCAAGTCGAATTATCCACAGGGACCAATTTTACGGGGACAAGCGATCAAAATTCCGGGTGGGGCGCGATATCGTCGCATACCTTCGCGGGATTGGCACTAAACACCACCTACTACGCCCGCGTCCAAGCCCGAAACGGCGACAACCATCCGACGGCATTCACGTCGTTGGGATCGACCTTGACGCTTGTAACGGAATCCGCGCTTCCGCCGACCAATATTGAATTTACAACCGCCAGCCCCGCATCCTTAGACGTATCGTGGAATTTGTTGAGTCCTGCAGAGGCACCGCTCTATGCGTTGTCCCTATTCCCCGACTTCATCACCACTGTTTCTTCCCAAACAGGATCGGTAGGACAGGAATCTGTCTCCCTCACGGGACTGACGGCAAACACGACCTACTACTTCAAAGTAAAGGTCTCCACTGCCCAAGACTTCTTCTATAGCGCTGTTTATACGACGGCAACCCAAGCGAGTCTTCCGGGCGCGCCCCTTGGCGTCGCGGTTTCATCCACGGACTTACAACTTAACTGGAACGCTAATGGAAATCCGGCCGCAACTCTATTCCTCGCCGAAGCCGCCCTGGATTCCGGATTTACTTTGAGTCTTGCAAGCGGCCCCTATGCAGCAGGGACCTCCTCTATTTTCAATGGGCTGAGCGTTAACACCACCTACTTCCTTAGGGTCCGTGGACGCAATCACTATAACCATTTAACCCTTACAACAGCCGCAGCCTCCATTGCGACCCTAGCGGAGCCCCCCGGCGCCGGTGCCGTATCAATCTTCGCGACGTCTACCACGGTGAACTGGTCCAGCGGATCCAATCCAGCGGGAACGGAATTCCTGGCCCAGGCGTCAACCGATGCCGCCTTCGGAGGTGCCTTCACACAATCGGGTTGGATAACAGGTTCTTCAGAAACCTTCACGACACTCACGCCCAACACCACCTATTACCTGCGCGTGAAAGGACGAAACCTCGCAGGCTCCGAGACAACCGCGACCTCGCTGGGAAGCGCCCACACCCTCGCCCAAGATCCGGGAGCGATCGATCCGGAACGGAAATTCGCGACCCTCATGACGACAAAGTGGTCGACTCAATCAAACCCGCCCAACACGGAATTCTTTGTTGTTCTCTCGACCGCATCCGACTACACAGGAAGCTCCGATCAAAGTTCGATTTGGGTCACTAATTCGAGTCAAACCTTCAGCGGCTTAACCATCGGGACGACGTATTATTCCCGCGTGAAGGCGCGCAACGGGCTTGGTGTCGAAACCGCATTTGTGACGCTGCCCACGACAGTGACCCTCCTCTCGGAAACGCTGCCGCCCGGCGGGATCGTATTCGACACCGCGACAGCCTCAACCCTCGATGCCTCCTGGGTTCTCGACAATCCGACTCAAACCCCTTTCTACGCACTCTCGGTTTCTTCGAATTTCGCGGCCACAGTATCTTCAACCATCGGTTCGGTCGCACAATCCAGTGCCTCCATCGGAGGACTCTCGCTCAATACAACCTATTGGTTTAAGATCAAGGTCTCGACGGCAATCGATCTTTTCTACAGCATCCCCCTCGCAACGCCAACTCTCGCAGGAGTCGCGGCAAGCTCCCCGAGCGTGGTGCTCTCCTCATCACGCATCGAGGCGCATTGGCTAATCAACGGAAATCCGTCAGGGACGCAGTTCCTCCCGGAAGCCGCCCTCGATGCCGCCTACACACTCGGAGTTGCATCCGGGACCTGGCAGACCGCTCTCATATCAACCTTCTCCTCCTTATCACCGAATTCGACGCACTATCTTAGAGTTCGTGCCCGCAACTGGTCGGGCATTGAAACCTCAACGATCGCTCTTCCCGAGACAGTCTCCTACGCGGCAATTCCCTCGACAACAGGAGCGGCAATTCTATCAACGGGGTCACTCGCGGCATATTGGACTGCTAATTCAAACCCGGCAGACACACAATTTTTGGCCGAAACATCTACGATGGCCTCGTTTAGCTCCATTGTTTCCAGCGGAGCATGGAGCGCGGTTTATGCCTCGACGTTCACGGACTTAGCACCAAATACCACCCATTATGTCCGGGTTCGCGCGCGCAACCGACTCAACATTGAAACTGCGAATCTGGAATTTTCCTCGAATGCGACCCGTGCTCGTGATCCCATTTCAGGCACACCGGTAACCCTCTCCTCCGCTGATGTCCGAATCGTGTGGGACGCCGACGGCAACCCGGCC
>JBFIEP010000050.1:0-10715 GCA_041603335.1 Elusimicrobiota bacterium
ACAAGAAAAAGGATGACGACCAGTGGCTCTATCTCCCTGCAATTAAGCGCATTAAGAGAATCAGCTCGCGCAATAAATCCGGAGCCTTCATGGGCAGCGAATTCGCCTACGAAGACCTGGGCTCCCAGGAACCCGAAAAGTTCTCCCATAAATTTATAGAAGAAACGACCATCGCTGACCGGCCCACCTGGCTGGTCGAACGCGTCCCGGCCTACCGCAGCGGCTACAGCAAACAACGGCTTTGGGTCGACCGCGTTTATCTCTGGCCCACGAAAATCGAATACTACGACAGAAAAGGAGAGCTTCTGAAAACTTCGTTTTTTAGAGACTTTAAGAATCACGGAAAGTATTGGCGCCCGGGCGCCATTGATATCAGGAATCACCAGACCCGCAAGAAATCCCTCCTCACCTGGTCTAAGCGCAAGCTTCCAGTAAAACACGCCCAAGGCGACTTCGATAAGGAAAACCTCGAGGATTAGTGAATCTTCTAGCCGCCCTTTCCCTCCTCTTAGCCGCGCCGGATGCCTCCGCCTCCGTGCGCATCCGTGGAGAGTTAGGAATTGAAAGCCGGCTGTTTGAAGGGGACGGGCTCGGGGCAACCGAGGACTTTAACCTCGGCCCCTACGCCCGTTCGGAGATCAAAAGCCGGCGCGGAAACCTCCGCGCCATCGGACGCCTATTCACCCGATTTGATTTTTTCGATCCCGACAGAGCTGCGGTTGTGATCGAGGAGCTTTGGGCGGATTGGCGCGCAGCCGGCTGGAAAATTCGCGCGGGAGCCCAGCTATTTAACTGGACGGCGACCGAAGCCTTCCATCCTGCCGATATTCTAAACAGCCGGAATTTTGATTCCAACGTCGAGAACGCGGAAAAAATCGGCGAGCCAGCCCTGCGCATCTCCCGTGCGGTAGGCCAGGGAGTTGTAGAAGCCTATTTCCTACCGGCCCGCCTCGCCCCTCGGCTGACCCAAAGCGCATCCCGCTTAAGTTTTTCGGGGACCGACACGGGAGACGCGCTCTGGGTCGCCTCGGACGGCTCTCTATCACGCGGCAATCTGGAAGCCCAGGGAGCTCTACGCGCCGCCCAAACCGTTGGATCTGCCGATATCGCCCTGTTCCTCGCGCGTCACCGCGATCGAAGCCAGCCTGTTGTCGCCGTGGACCCGAACAATGGTCTTCTCACTCCCGTCTACCTCCCTGTAACCCAATTCGGGGCAACCGCCCAACAAGCCCTTGGACCATGGCTCGCGAAATTCGAACTCGCGTGGCGGGACTTCGACAACCCGACAAACCCTACCCGCCTCGGCACAATTTCCCAAGAAGATCACGGTCAAGCCGCGGCGGGACTGGAATTTGGCTGGAACGGATCTTCGGGCTCAGAGAGTGCTCTTATCCTTGAAGGACAGCGGGTATTCGGCGTCAACCGCATGACGCGCTCCAATCTCAGCCTATTCCAAAACGATGTTCTCTTCGGGGTGCGCCATGCCTTCAACGACGCGCAATCCAAGGAAATTTTCGCGTCCGTTCTTGTTGATACCGAACGCAATTCAGAATTCCTATGGAGCGCGCGTTATTCGCAGCGCATCGGCGGCGCGTGGAGTGTTAAAACCGGGTTTCGCATCGTCCAAGCGCCGCAGAAAACCGCCGTCGCGGCCGGACTGGAAACGCTGAGAACCGCGGATCAAATATTTTTAACCGTTGCCCGTCATTTCTGAGGATACCATGGCCGAGAATTCACTACCCCCCATCGCCCGCCGATTTCTTGACTTTGTTATTGAGCGTCCCAAAACCGCGCTCTTCTGCTCGCTCATCCTACTCGGGATTATTGTCCCCGGCGCCGCCCGCGTTAAAGCGGACTTCTCCTACCGCGTTTGGTTTCACCAAGGCGATCCGGACCTCGTCAAATTCGATGCGTTCGAACGCCGCTTCGGAAACGATGAATCCTCCGTCGTCGTTATGCACAGCCCTTCAGGAATTTTCGATAAGGATTCGGCGACCCTCTTAAACGAACTAACAGAAAAACTCTGGCAGGTTCCCGATACGATTCGGGTCGACAGCCTTGCCAATTACAACTGGGTCCACGCAGAAGACGATGACATTCTCGTCGACCGGTTTATTCCCCTGGATGAAGACCTCTCATGGGAGCTTCTAGCTTCGCGGCGCGAGACTGCGTTGGCACACCCCGTCCTCCCAGGCTACCTCATTAGTCGAGACACCAAGACAACGGCGCTGTTTCTCGCACTAAAACCTTCATTCGAAGGTTCTCCTGATTACGCAGGAAACATTAACGGCATTCGAAAAATCATCAAGTCGTATGAAAACCGCGGAGACCACCAGTTCTTCATCACGGGTGCGGCGGCCATTACACAAGCCTTCGATGAAAGCACGGTCGACGACATGAGCCGCCTAGTCCCTGCCGTTATCTTAATAACGATGCTTCTGCTTATCGGAATTTTCCGCAGCCTCGGCGGCCTCGTCCTGCCGATGATCGTCATCTTCACAACCATCGGTCTCACCATCGGCATTGCAGGCTGGATCGGGATTCCCTTTTCTTCAATGACAGCGATCATCCCTCAATTCCTCATTGCGATCGGCATCGCGGATGCGGTCCATATCCTGGTAACGTATTTCCGCGGCCGCCGGGCCGGCCTAGAACGCAAGGCCGCGGCCCGACTCTCGCTCACAAAAAATTTAGTCCCGACCCTGCTCACCAGTCTTTCAACGGCAATCGGATTTTTCAGCTTCGCTACCGCAGACCTCCTCCCCCTCGCCCAACTGGGACTTCTTTCCGGCGTCGGCACATTGCTCGCGTGGGTGGTAACGTATCTGATCGTGGGACCCTTACTCGTACTCCTGCCCCTCAAGGTTCGCCCCATCGAAGACGCTCCGCAATCGGACAAGACAAGCCCGCTGGCGGAACGCATGACATCCGCCATAGAGGCCGGCCGCAAACCCATTCTCATCAGTTTCTTTCTTTTGATTGCCGCCTCCCTTTTTCTCGCAGCCGGCAATGTAGTCAACTCCGATCCATTTAAATACTTTGCCGAAGATTACTGGCTGCAGGAGGCCAACGACTTCATTGAGGCGAACATCGGAGGCTCAATGGGGCCTGAAATCGTTTTCGACGCCGGCGGTGCGGAAGCGGCCAAGGATCCGGACTTTCTTAAAAAAGTCGAGGGGTTCCAGGACTGGCTCCTCGCCAAGGATTACATTTCAAAAACGGTCTCAATCGTCGACGTCCTCAAATCGGTAAACCGCTCCCTTCACGGCGACGCCGCCGAAGCCTTCAAGCTGCCGGGAGACCGCGGGACCGTCGCGCAAGAATTATTCCTTTACACAATGAGCCTGCCTCAAGGCATGGATATCAACGACCGCATAACCTTGAACAATGACGCCGTGCGCATGACAGCCCTCTGGACCAAGCACGACTCCGCGACTGTTATCAAAACGCTGAAGGAATTCAACGCAAAGGCGGAAGAAATGGGTCTTGATGCGATATTCACGGGAAAAGCCCTGCTATGGTCGGGCATGAACCCGAAAATAGTGAGATCGTTTTTAGTTTCCGTATCCCTCGCACTATTTCTCGTCAGCGCGCTGCTGATCTATGCCTTCGGTTCATTTCGATTAGGACTTCTTGCGCTGCTTCCCAACGTTATTCCCCTGATATTTGGGGGCGCATTTCTTAGAATACTCGGACAACCGCTCGACATCGGGACCACGCTCGTTACAAGCGTCTGCCTCGGCATCGCCGTCGACGACACGATTCATTTTCTCGCAAACTTCAATCGCCTGTCCGCCGAAGGACTTTCTCCCCGGGATGCGATCGCCCGCATCCTCACTCACACCGCCCCGGCGCTAATTGTAACGACAGTCGTTCTTGTCGCGGCCTTCGGGGCGTTTGCATTCGCGACCTTCATCCCGAACGTCAACTTTGGGATCATGGTCGCGTTCGTTCTTACGGCCGCCCTCGTGACGGACCTATTATTTCTACCGGCACTATTATTAAGCCTCCACTTACAGAAGTCTCCTAAGGTAGAATAGCGGCCATGAGCTGGCACCTATCCCTCGTCTTTCTTACAGGCGGCATCATCCTCGTTCTGGAAATTCTCGGTTCGCGCCTAGTGGCACCGTTTTACGGAACAACGGTTTACGTTTGGTCCGCAATGATCACGGTAACTCTCGCGGCGTTGTCGGTCGGCTACGCAACAGGAGGTTGGCTTGCCGACAGGAAAAAACCCGCGCGAATGCTCGCCATCGGTCTTGCTGCCTCCGGCGTCTGGATTCTAATACTCCCGCTCATGCGCGAACCCGTCCTTCTCGCGATGTCCGGTCTAGGCGTACAGGGCGGAGCACTCGCGAGCGCGACCCTTCTTCTTGGTTTTCCGCTCTTTGCGCTCGGGACGGTCTCTCCGCTCGTCATCCGCCTGCGCACCCGAAAACTTGAACGCCTTGGCCGCGAGGTCGGCAATGTTTCTTCGATCTCAACGATCGGCAGTGTCGTCGGCGCGATCGCAACCGGGTTTTACCTGATTCCAAACATGTCGATTACCGCGATCATCCTAGGCTGCGGCGTTAGCCTTTTGACTCTCGCGGCAGGCGTATTTATGGTGGACGGAAAAAAGGGGGCACGCGCCGCCGCAGCGATTTGCATCGTCACAGCGGCGGGGTCGGTCGGATGGGCCGCAACACGACCCGAACCGCCGCGCTCAAGCCTCCGCGTACGGGCAAACACGTTTTACGGCGAGATTAAAATCTTAGACACCTTAAACCCGCCCATGCGGATCATGTTTATTGACGGGATCCCCAATACTCGCGTCGCCCTCCCCTCCGGGGAAATTACTTCGAATTACTCAAAGGCATTCGAATTCGCATGCTATATGCGCCCTGGGGGGAAAGACGCCTTACTCATCGGATTGGCGGGCGGCGGCATTGTCGGATACCTGAAACGCTATTGCGGAATCAACACAGACGTTGTCGACATAGAACCCCTCCAGGTTGAGCTTGCTAAAAAATGGTTCGACTTCCGCCCGACCGGCGGAGTCTTCATTGAAGACGGCCGCGCGTTTCTTGAACGCGGCGAAAAACTCTACGACACGATTTATATGGACGCTTTTAGCGGGGATCAAAGCCCGTATCACCTCCTCTCTAAAGAAGCCTTTGAGGCCGCAGGCCGCAGGCTGAAGCCCGGCGGAATTGTAGCTCTCAACACGATCGGCTTCGCGCTCGGCGAGAGAGCCGAACTTCGCCGCTCAGTGGAGCGAACCCTCCGCTCGGCCTTTCCATACGTGAAAGCCTATTGGACCTCACCGGCAAGGGACCCAAAAGAAAACTACGCTAATATTGTTTTCTTCGCGTCTAAGGATCCGCTTGATTTTAAAATCCCGCAAGCGAAATGGCGGCGCCCTCTCGCAAAATATTTCTCATCCGGACCAAAATGGCTTGAGCCCGTCCCCGCAGGACGGGCTCTAACCGATGATCGCAATGACGTTGACCTGCTCGGCGCCGACGCCGGTCTTATCACGCGGCGCGACTACATCAAAAACAGCGCCGCCCTGCTCGCCTACTAACTACCGCTTGCGTTGGACCTTCACCGCGTCAAGCACCGCCTTCCCTAAAGAAGAAGAGGCGGGCCCGGCTGCGGCACGCTTCTTTTCGAGAAACGATTCTCGATTTTCATTCAGCTTTCTGATCTTTGCTTGAATCTGCGAACGCTTATCCGCTTTTTGCTTTAAAACCTTGTCCCTTTCTTTTTTGTCCATCGCACGGTACTCCGCCGGCAAAGCTTCCTCTTTAACACTCCCTCCCTTGGCCGCCTGAGAAACCGCGTCCCAATCTGCGCTCCCCTCATACTGGGGCTTGGCCATGAATACCGCACGCTCGACAGAAGCACCTGCGAGACCCCGGACAGCACTCGCGGCATTGCGCTGGCGGTCTTTGGCCTTCTTACCCCGGGAACCCATCGGAACAAAGGTATCGGACAATTCGCGGCCAAGGCGCTCAATCTCATTGTCTTGGGGAGCATGCATCGCGACTACTACCCGGTCCTGATCGATGGCGAAATAATCGCCGCCGGCAAGTGTCGCTCCATCCTTCCAGGACGACGCGACACCCCGCTGATGGGAACCGCAAAATATCGTATTTACGAAAATACCTGCAGTCTTAGCGCTTCGGACCGCGGCTCTATAGTCAACGGGACCCTGACCAAAGGATTCGTTGCCCGCGATAAATATCGCTTTATAGACCCCCGACTTTCTCGACCATCCGAGGTCACGCACGGCGCGGCCGATCACCTGGCCGGCGTGTTCACTGCCGCCGTTGGTGCGCAAAGCAAACAGCGCTTCAGAAACGGAATCCAGATCCTTTGTAAACGGAACCACCTGCCGGATAAAACCCGCCCGCGCGCTTAAACCGCTATTTCCATATTCATAGACAGCAACCTCGACGGCAGCGGCATCACCCGTTGCCTCCGCTTCAGCGAGTTCGTTTACGATTTTCCACAACTGACTCTTTGCCTGATCAATGAGACCGTCCATCGAACTGCTTGTATCGAGAAGAATCGCGATCTGCGAGAGATTGCGCGATGACGGCGGAGGAGGCGGAGGCGTCACAACAATCGGAAGTCGATCGACCCAACTTCGCTCAACATGGATAAGGTTCGCGGCAAGAATTTTCGCCGTCTCGGTCCGCACGAGCCGGGCGTTGATTTCCACCTTATTCTTCTTAGGAATATTATGAAGCGTCCCGGTCACAACCGCCGCTGCCCCCAAGACCTTTCCTAATTTTTGAGCGGTCGCCGCGTCAACGACACCCGAGCTGCCAAGCTTCATTTCATTGAGCACCTTTTCAAGTAAGCGGCGCTCGATTACCTCGACCTTTCCGGTTTGCGCCAGATACGTAGTGAGACGCTCCTGAATAATGGTTGAACCTGAACCCATGCGTCCATCGTGATAAGGGAAAGATAAAACAGCGATCTTCTTGTTCCCTTCTCCCTTCAATCCTTTGGCGAGCTTCTTTGCCATGGATTTAAGCGAGGCGGCCTGGACCGGAACGGCTCCCAGAAAAAAGACGGCGGCAACGGCAACAGCAAGGGTTCTCAGCAGCTTCATATGACTTCCTCCTAAGGGGTGCTCGTGTGACACCGAATCGACCCCAAGGTTCCATACTCTTGCTATTATGATGATATGCGGTTTCTGCTTTTTCTTCTGATTTCTCCTGTTTTCGCGCGCGCGGCCTCATCTCCCGTTGAAGCGGCACGCCTGGCCTATCGCAATGGGGATTATAAGGAAGCCGCTCAAATGGCCCTGGTCGGGGCATCCCGGCAGGATCCCGCCGCCATGGACCTACTTGGAGACCTTTTTCGCGAGGGAAAGGGTGTTCGCCAGGACGCTGAAACCGCCTACGGCTGGTACAGCAAAGCGGCGAAAAAGGATTATATCCCCTCACTTTATCGTATCGGCGTCTATAAACATAAGGGATATGGAACAGATCCCGACCCCAAAGCCGGTCTGCGCGAAGTCCTCAAGGCTTCCGCATTAGCAGATCCGGATTCTCAATTCGACGATACGACCGTGGACTGGATTGGCTACCGCGCCTCGGAACGTGAGGATGCCCACGCCCTCTTTATGCTCGCTAAGATCGTTCAAAACGGCTGGGGAGTGGTCGCCGATGCCAAAGGCGCAGCGGAACTCTATGCGGCAGCGGTTATCAAAAACCATCCCCTCGCATGCATTAATCTTGGGGCCATGCGCCTGCGCGGAGAAGGGATCGGAGAGGATAAGCGCGCAGCCCTAGCACTCTTTGATAAAGCGGCCGATGACGGCTATGCGATTGCGCTCTATAATTACGGCCTGATCCTTGTACGGGACCGCGGCCCCTTCCGGGATTTACCGGGCGGCAGGAAACGACTGGAAAAAGCGGCCGAACAAGATTACCCGCCGGCTATAAAGGAATTGACCCGATGAAAATACTGCTTCCAATTCTCCTCCTTGCAACCGCTCTTCCCGCGCAGGCGATCAAACGCGTGGACAAGACCTCCCTTCGTCTCTCAAAAACACTGTTCGCTTCCTCTGCGGAAAAAGGCGCGAATGTCGCGGTCATGCCCTTTGAATCCGAAGACGGGAAGGCCTCGGAACTCGGACGCGCTTTCGCCGACGCGATTTCGGCACAGGCACTAAGCCAAGAGCGGTTTACCATCCTCGACCGGCAATATGTAAGCCGGATGCTTGGTGAGATCCGCCTAGGCATGACCGGACTCGGCGACCCGAAAACCGCTACCAAGATCGGAAAATTTTCGGGAGCGCGCTACCTGCTCGTAGGCCGCCTGGAGAGAATCGGTAAACGAAAGATTCGCGTTTCCGCGCGCCTGCTTGAAACAGAATCGTCAACACTCGTCGCGACCGCATCCGAGGAAACGTCCCTGAATGGAGAAATGCGGGCGCTCCTTGCCAAGTCCGCAGCAGTCGACGCAGTCGCCGCATCTTTGTTTTCAGAAAATGAGCGCAGCTCCGATGCGGTCTTCCTGGACCGGCCCGGCGTCGACGGCTGCCGCTGGATCGAAGTCCGCGTGAGCATCCCCGCCTTAAAATCAGGCGACGCCTCACGCGCCGCGGCTCTCTCTCTTGCCAGACGCAAAGCGGTCGGACGCCTTCTCGACCGGGAACCGACCGGCCTCCCCGACTTCACCGATGGTGCCGTGACCGAGCAAATGGAGGAGGTGCTCCGCGCAACCCGCTCCAGCCGGGTCGAAGCGGAAAAAGTAATCGCCGCCCACAAGGACCGCGGACGCTTTCACATGACGCTGGAAACCTGCCTGAAGCCTTCAAGCAAAACCGACGCGCTTTCCGTTGAGATGATGCTCAATCAGAACCGGTTCACTCCGGGGCAGGACGCACGCGCCATCGTCACCACCAACAAAGACGCGCGGCTTTATCTCTTCAGCGTTGATTTTGACGGCAACGCCTTCCTCGTGTTTCCTTCAGACGGCGCTCGCAACAACAGGATCCAGGCCGGAACACCGTTCGCTTATCCCGATGAAAAACATCAGGCCGCCGGCATCCGCCTCGTGGCCGAACTCCCGGAAGGCCATGGAAGCTCTGTTGAGATGCTGAGAGCCCTTGCCGTCACCCATGACGCGCTGCCTCTCATCAAAGGAATAAAGCGCTATTCGGATATAGTGAAGGCCGTTGATGAAAGCGGCGCGTCATGGGATGAAGACGTACGGGTCTTTACGATCCGAAAAAGCCCTGCAGTCAAATAACGATATCGTCTTCGTCGATTGCTTCGTAATTTTCCGGCTCGGCGTATTCTTCAATCGCAAAAAGGGGATGCCCGCCTTCACACCCGACAAATACGATATAGACAATAAGTTTGTCTCCCGGCCGCAGATCCATTTCCAAATAGGGCATAAGGCCGTCGGGGACCACCACCCAATGCACGCGCGTTCCCTCCACAAACGAACGCTCCTCCACGTAGCGCGCGGCCGCGCCGGCATCCCCGATGCTTTTGGTCCACTCGCCGATAAGGCGGGTGCGCGCAACCGAAGACTTGCGTGCCGCTCCCTGCCAACGAAGCTCGGAAGAAAACAAAACGTCTTTAACCCCGTCTTGAGAACAAGGTTCCGCGTCCAGCGCGGCGCTCACCGTGTAACGGGGATAATCGGCGGCATCAAACTCGATAACTCCCGCTTCAGGAGTGACGGTTGTCGCGGCGGCCAATAGAAAAGTTTTAAGGAAGGACATAATCCCCAAGCCGCGCCCGGACACCGCGAATCAAATCCGCGGCCTCGGGGACATCGTCGCTTCGACGCCTTAATTCAAACGCGGCCCGATCCCCTCCAACCTTTTCTAAAGCATGGATCGCACGCAAACGGGTTGCAAGCTCCGAGTCCTCCAAGAGAGCGGCAAGAGGGAGAATGCCCCTTGGTGCGCGCGATCGACCAAGCGCATCGATAGCGGCATTGCGCAAAGGAGCATCCCGGTCTTCGAGAATCCCCACAAGATAGGCCAATCCGTTAGTGCGCCCAAGTTCCGCAAGAGCACCGGCGGCGGCGATGCCGTCTTCATACGGTCCCTCCACCTCCTCGAGAAATCCATCCAGCGTCAAAACCCCGATCTTCCGCTTCATAAGTCCCAAGGCGAGCGCGGCATCGACTCTTTCAGCCGGACGGGAAGATTTCAAGCGTTCACGCAAAAGCGCTTCCGCCCGGTCATCCCCAATACCGGCAAGAGCGCGAGCGGCCGCGTAAGAGAGATCCCTTTCATCGGATTTTAGATGGCGCTCTATTGCTTCGAATGAATTCTTGTCGCCAAGACGGCCAATGCCATCGATCGCAGAAAGAACAACATTACGGTCCTCATCCAAAACGCCGCGCCTGAGCACCGCGAGCGCCTCCTTATCCTCGGGTTCCGCCGTTTTTCCCACTGCAGAGACGATACTCGCCCGCAGCATTTCCTCCTCCGGAGGGAGTGATCTCGTTTGAAAACGGCGCGAGAGCAAGTCCGACCATTGCGCGCAGAGTGCGGGCCTCGCATCTCCGTAGCCCAGGTCGCCCAACGCAATCGCAAGGGCATTGCGCTCAGGGACCGGCAGCGACCGATCCCCAAAACGCTCCAACAGCGCCCGCATCGCTTTTTTTCTACGGGATTGGCCGATCGCCCGAATCATGAGCGGCCGCTCGGGCTCCGCTGTTTCCGGAAGATCCTTTAAAAGCCTGCGATA
>JBFIEP010000051.1:0-10700 GCA_041603335.1 Elusimicrobiota bacterium
GGAGGCGGAAGGGATGAAAGCTTATTTCCCGCCGCTAACGTTATGCACCGACAACGCTGCGATGATTGCCTATGCCGGAGGGCTTCAGCTTGCGGCCGGGAGAACCGGACGGATCATTGGTGTCGATCCCTCATTAATTGTCCGAGGGTGGGCGTAGTGCGCGAACTCCAGCTTTGGATTCTTCCAAATAACGGATATGGTACGGTGCCGACGATGCGCGATCATCTGGCGGTGTTTCGCCGGGAGCATCCCGGATTGCGTATCGGTGTTTGGGTCCGCACCGAAGAATCCATGTGGCGGCATTTGTTCCGCATTCTGAAAAATCCGCGTCAAGAGCCGCGCCCCGATGTCGTTCAGATTCCATCGCATTGGACCGCCACTCTTGCCCGTCTTGGGCTGCTTCAAGATCTTACGTCTCTGGACCCGGCGCTGGATTTGGGCCGATGGCCGGCTGCGCTGCGGGATCACTGCCGTGCCGGTGACGGCAGTATCGTCTATTCGCTGCCGTGGTGGATCGGTTTGCGCGTGTTGTATTATCGGCGCGATGCATTGAAGCGGGCCGGCGTCGACCCCCAAAAGGATCTTCAGGATTGGGACGGCTTAAAGGGAGCCTGTCGCCGTCTAGCGGAGCGCTGGAAATCCTCGACCGGCCGCACGCATCCTCTCGCTAATCCGAACGCGCGTGAATCCGTTTCGATGCGCGATGTTGCTCCTTGCGTATGGGGGCGGGGCGGCGATTTCTTTTCCTCCGATGGAAGCCGTTCCCTGCTTCAGCGAGAAGGTTCGCTTCGCGGTGTGTCCGATTATTTTGATCTTGTCCGTAACGGCTGGATGCCCCTTAAGGGGCCAAGCGGTCTCGCTCCCCGCGATTTGTTCGATGGAAGTTGTGCCCTTCAGATTTCAGGCCGGCTTCCAAGGGCTCTTCCCGGGAAGGGGGCCGCGCGCCGAAGCGCGGAGAAAACGCACCGTGAATTGGGTGCGGTCGCCTACCCCAATGGAGGCGGGCGTACGCTTTTGACGTCTCAAAATCTAGCCATTGTTGCCGATTCGGAGCTCCAGCGGGAATCCCTGACGTTGTTGCGGGAACTCGCTCTTGGTGACGCGTCTAGTTCCTATGCGTCCGCGATTGGTGCCTTGCCTCCCACGCTGCGGCGCGCGCGTGAGGCCTTGCGGGAATTTCCGGAGGTCGAACAAGCTTTTATCAGCGGGCTTGAGCGTGCCCGTATGTTCCCCACGATCGACTCTTTGGGCACCCTTGAAAAAGTTTTCGATCGCAGCATGGATCGTCTTGTTCAGTCGGTTGTTGCGAATTCCCTGAATGAAACCGCCATGCGTGAAGAGTTAATCCACGCGGGTGCGGAGATCGACTACATCCTAAGTTCGAGGGGCGCGTGAGCCAGAGAACAAGTTCGCGTCTCCGGGAATCGCTCTTCGATTTTCATAAAGAGCTTAATCATGATATTGCGGGCGAAGATGAAATGCTCGCGCGCGGATTGCGATTGATCGGGGATCGAGTTAAGGCGGACCGGATAAGTGTTTTCCTCCTCGCTCCACGCAGTCGTGAATTATCCCTCCAGGTAACATTGCATGCAGGATTGCTGCTCGAGATGGTGGAGGAAATCCATTTGACCGAGGGGGGCGCTCTCTGGAAGCTTCTGCATGGTCGAAAGAAACTTCAGAGTTACTCTTCGCCGCATGCACTCCTGTATGTCCCGCTCCGATGGTCGTCGGGCACTGATGAGGCGGCATTGGGTGTGCTCCGTTTTGAGCGTGTCGGCAGCCGTCAGGCGTTTACGCCGTCCCAGCGGGAATTCGCCAGGATGCTTGCCGCGGAACTCGCCCAGAACCTCTACCGTGCGAGAGTGGGTCAAGCCCGCCAGAGGCAATTAAAACGTTTGGAAGCATTGACCGATCTCGCCGCAGTCTTTGCTTCCTCGTTGCGTGTTGAAGACGGGTTGAAGTTGATTCTGCAGGGAATTGTTCAGCATTTTGATTTAGACCGCGCGCGTCTTTTCCTCGTGGACCGTGAGAAGAAAAATTTACGAGGGGAATTGAGTGTCGATGTGCGCGGCGCGGCGAAAGCTTTGCGAGAGGAGACGGTCGCGCTTAACGACGAGAGTCATCGATTTGCACGGATTTTACGGGGAGATGCCCCGGATCCAATGATGAAGCACTATGAGGAGCGTGTCGTTCATGTCCCTCTTGCGGTACAGGGGCAGAAGATCGGACTGCTTGTCGTTGATAATCTCGTCTCCCAGGAGACGGTCGCGGGAGAGGATATAGGATTGCTCAGGTCCTTCGCGGGACAAATAGCTCTAGCGGTGGATAACGCTCGTTTATTTGAAGAGGTGCAGGCCCTCTCGCTTTACGACAGTTTGACGGGATTGCCCGTGCGCCGTTATTTCAATCAGCGATTCCAAGAAGAGCTCTACCGTGTGGAGCGAAGCCGCGAGTTCCTTTCCATTGCGATGATTGATATCGATTTTTTTAAGAGTATCAATGACTCTTATGGGCACCAGGTCGGCGATGAGGCATTGAAGGAAATCGGAGTCGTTATTAATAAACGGCTGCGTAAGATTGATTTCCCCGCACGATTCGGCGGGGATGAAGTACTGATTTTATTGCCGCAGACCGATGGGAATGACGCTGCGATGATTATGGGCCGACTTTTAAATGACATACGCGAGATCAGAATTCCGGTACCCTTTGCGAGGGATGGCGAAGTTCGGTTTACAGCATCGATCGGCATTTCGACCTATCCCGAAGACGGAAGGACGGGAGAGGCTCTTATCGCACGTGCGGATGAGGCGCTTTATTGGGTGAAATCAAAGGGTCGCGACGCAGTCGCGACGTACGGCGCGTCAATCGGGGATGGCCCCGGGCTGCGCGGAAAGGAGGCGTCTTGAGAAATTTAACGATGGCATTAGCCGTCGTGACAGCGTTCGCTCCCGTGGTTCGGGCATCCACCGAAGATGCTGCGATTAACGCGCGGGGAATGGCGATGGGCGGGGCGGGTATGGCAGAGCCGGGCTCCCTCAATGCCTTGACTCTGAATCCCGCTGCGTTGGGTGCGGTTCGCCACAGTCGTATGGAAATGGGAATTCGACGTCTGTTCCACGCTCCGGTTGGACCGGTGAATTTGAGCGGGATGGCGCTTGGTCTTGCTGTTCCCATCGATGGCGAAGTTGTTAAAGGTGCTTTGGGAGCCTCGTGGACTCATGACGTCGTTGAGCCGGTTGCTTTGGACCGGGTTTTAGGTCTGACGTACGCGACCCGGTCGTGGCGGGAAATCGGGCCGGGCATTTTTGACGTCGGGATGTCGGTCAAGGCGATTCAGCGCAGCGGTCGAGAGTTCGGAGGCAATGCCTCGAAAGCCACAGTGGATGTGGGTTCAATTTTCCGGTGGGGTGAGGATCAAAGCATTGGTTTCTCGATGCTCAATCTAACCCGTCCTAGAACGACCGTCGGTTCGTTTCCCGATCGCGCCGCATTTATCGCGAAATTAGGGTATGCCCGCCGTGTGCGCCGCTTTACGGTGGTTGCCGATTTAACCAAACGGGAAGGGGCCGCGGGCCGTTTCGGGTCCGGCGGGCTCAATGGCGGACTTGAATATTCCTGGGCGACCGCTAGGCAGGGATTGTTTACCGCGCGCAGCGGCATGATTCTCGGGGGATTGTCCCGTTCCTTTAGTGCCGGAATTGGTTGGAGCACGATCGGGGCGCGTGTTGATTACGCGGTTCGTGTGCCTCTGTCGCATGGATCGCGTTGGAGCAATTCTTTTAGCATCTCGTACCGTTTCGGTCAGTGGGATCCCGAGGCGGAATACGAAAAATTACTCTCATCTGAATTATCCTACCGCCGGGATTTGTCCCGTGCGCTGGAAGCGGCCGAGGTCAAGCAGTGGAAGCTGGCCGAAGAACTCCGGGTCATGCGGGAGGAAATTTCTGATCTTCAACTTGAAGTCGCCGACCGCGAGGCTGAGGCAGGCGAAGCCGTCGAGCAGGCGGCCGCGGCCAAGCGTGAACTTCGATTGAAGCAGATTGAAGAGAAGCGGCGGAAGGCCCAGGCGCGGCTTGAGGAAATGCGCCGCGAACAAGAGCGTTTGCGGCTGGCGAATAAGCAGAATTTGTTCAATGAGGATTGGAATACATTCGCGGATATGAAGCTTCAAGGCGTGTCCGAGGTGGTCCTTGTGGACTATCTAAAGAAGCTCTTGCGCAACTATAAAGGAACCGGCGTCGACCTCGGGAAGGCCAGCCGGGAGCTGCAGCGCCTTAATCGCCGTTAACAATTCCGTTATTAATTGAGGCGGCTTCGCCTTTACACTCTTAAAGCCGACCGGAGTGCCCCAAGCATTCCGGCCGGATTGCTATGGAAGAACGAAGCCCAGACGATCTGCAGCGCGAGCTTGACCAGTTATGGCAGCGCGTGACGAGCGGCCCCCCCGAAGGGATGCCGCCGGCACCGCCCGTCCAGGCCTCGGCAGACTTCACATTTACAGACGTGCCGTCCATTACGCGGGAAGCGTCCATGGAAGCGATGGGGTTTGTGAAGCGTCAGCACCGCTCGGAGGTTGAACGCCTTAAACAGCTTCTCGAGTTAAAGGAACGTTCTGTGAGAGAGCTTAAGGCGCGTGTTCAGTTGAGCGACCAGGAAGCGGCGCGTCTGCGTATGAACGCTTCGCGTCAGGAAGAGGCCGTGTATCAGGAAGTTCTCAATGTTTCCGCGGATCTCGATACGGCGCGTAAAGGGCTCGATGAGCAAGCGCAGCGTCACTTAGAAGAGCAGACCGTCCTCCGGTCGATCGCTGAAAATATGCGGCGCCAATTAGCGTCCGAGACGGCCCGGTGGCGGGAAACGGAGCATCATTGGAACGAACGGGAGCAGCAATATCTTCTTGAACTCAAGGAAATGCAGGTGCGCGCCGAGCGTCTCCAGCAGGAATCGGCAAAAAATGAGGGTGAGACGGGGCGTTCCCGCAACGAGCTGATCGAGGCTAAGAACGCGATTGAAAAGACGCTCGCTGAGTTGCTGCATGAAAGGGTTGAACGTGAAGAAGCCGCGAAGGAGCGTGATAAAGCCGTCTCCCGTGTAAAAGAAGTCGAAGAGCATGTTCAGGAATTGCAGAATTTGTGGGCGGAAGAGCGTAAGCAGTGGCAGGAGCTTTGGGAACGGGAGCGTTCAACGTGGGAGAGCCAGAAGCAGCAATTCCGCAGTTGGGAAGAACGTGTTCAAAGTCAGCGCGAAGGGTTCCATCAGAATATGGAAAAACTGGAGGATCGCGAAACCAAGCACGCGGACGCAATGGGAGACGTGCTGCGTAAATCGGCGGACGCCGCCGAGAAAATGAACACGGTGCTTCGACAGGCTTCCGGTGCCGCGAAGAAGATCGCCGAGCTTACCGCGTTGCCGGCAAAAACATTCAATTTAAAAGTCCGGGATTGGCGCCCGATTATCGCTGCGGGGGTTGCCTCGGTTCTGATTGCCGTCTCCTTCCCGATTTACAATTACATGAATCGTTTCGAAATCCGACTCGCCGCGTCGCACGCGATCGAAGCGAACAATGCGACAGGGATTGCCTACGACGGAGACGAGGCATGGATTTCGGAGTGGGATGGAAAACTCATGGCCATCGACCCTACAGACCCGGGTGTTGCCTTGCGTACGCTTCGCGTAAAAGCGAAACCTCCGTATCACCCCGCCGGCATCGTGGTCTGGGGGGAGAAACTCTATTCGCTCGATACCGGTCAAAGCCGGATCTACCGTCATCCCTTGGGAGCGCCCGATATCGTGGAGGAAAGCTGGCCGACCCCGGGTCCCGCTCCGACGGAACTCACATCGGACGGCCAAAACTTATGGTCCTATGACGCCGCGACCCGTCAACTCTATCGCCATCTTGGCGAGGGTGTTGAATCGGAGACCGAAGCCTATTCGCTTCCATCGGATTTGGCCCCGAGTGCGATCGCGTGGCATCGCGGAGAGTTGTGGGTTGTTGATGCCAAGTCACCGCGTGTCGTTGTATTTGAGCGTAAAGGACGCGCGCTGGAGTTGATCCACGCCACCGACTTTGACGTTCCGCTGCAGGCAATATATCTCACCCAGCGTCTCGGCGACGAAGGGAAGCCCCAGCTTGAGCTGTGGGGACTCTCGGTTCCGTCAACGGGACTGCCGACTTTTAAGAAATTCCTGGTTCGGAAATAGTAAGTTAAGGTGTGACTTCCTCCCGGCGCCTTTTTGCCTATGGGTCGCTGGTTGCGGCCGTCGTTCTACTCCTGTCGTGGTTTTCTCCGACTGATGCGGATACGTTTTGGCATCTTCGAACCGGACGCCTAATTCTAGACAGCGGGTTCCCGCGTCTTGACCCGTTTTCGTTTGTCTTAGAGGGACGGTCCTGGGTCGCCTTTGAGTGGCTTTCGCAAGTTCTTTTCTGGAGTGCGTTTCGCGCCTTCGGGGCGACGGGGATCGTCGGTTTTAAGGCGCTGTTGTGCGCGGCGGCGTTTGTTCTTGTTTTTCTAATCGCCCGCCGTAAACCCGCGCTGGCCGCGGCACTCGCGATAATCGCCGCGTTCGGATTGCGCGGTTTTTTCGTCGAGCGGCCCTTTATTTTTGATTATTTATTTTTCTCTGCCTGGCTATTCGTGTTATGGGAGAAGGATTTTACCCGTCCCGCGTCGCAGCGGGATTGGCTTTTGCCTGCATCGGTAGTGCTGTGGAGCAATTTGCATGGAGGGGCGGCGTTTCTTGGACCCGCCGTATTGGGGATGGCGCTGTTGGTGGAGCGTCCGCACTGGCGTTCTTGGGCTCCCGTTTTCGCTGCGAGTATCGCGGCGGTGCTTGTCCATCCTTATGGTTGGGGTGTCCTTGATCAGTTTTGGGGAACCCTGACCTTCCCCGCCAAAGAGCTCCTCTATGAATGGCGGCGGCCGACAGCGGAATTATTCGGTGTCTATGGAGCGTTTTTCGTGGTTTCGGTGCTGTCCTTACCCAGCCTTTGGCGGCGCCGGCGGCGTGCCGCCGTGTGGACCGGCGCGGCGGCGCTTGCTGCTTTCGGGATGCAGCGCAATATTCCATTTCTTCTGCTCGTGGCAGTCCCTGCGTTGGTTGATGTTATTGAGCCCTGGTGTAAAGACCGCCGAGGATTAAAAGATGCTGTCGTGGTTCCGGGGTTTGCGATTGCCGCACTCATCGCGTTTTGGCTTCATACCGATCATGTCTATCCCCAGCGGGTTTTAATCGGTATCCCCGAAATGACAGTGCCGTTTGAAGGAGCGGTTGGTTTCCTGGACAGAGAAGGCATTGAGGGAAACGGCTTTAACGAATATGAAGCGGGTGGGGCTCTTATTTATCGGACTTCTCCGAAGCGGAAGGTTTTTGTTGACGGGCGCAGTCTTGAATACGGGCCTTCGTTTCTTCTTGACGCGTTTTCCTGGTTTCAACCCCGGCGTTGGCAGGCGCTCGATGAGCGATGGAATTTTCAGTATGCGATTGTGAGGCGGCATTCTTCGGGAGCGTATACATCGCACGTTCTCGATATCTCCCGTCACTGGCAATTGGTGTATTGGGATGATGAGGCTATGGTCTACCTAAAGAAGGATGGTCAAAACGCATCGGCTATCGCAAAACATGGGTATTCTCTTTTGCAGCCGGGGCGCTCCAACCACCAATATATCGGTCCGATATTGCGCCAACCGGACGGAGCCCGGCGGCTTCTTTCGGAATTGGATCGGACTCTCGCCGAAAATTCCTCCTGCGCGAATGCGCGTCAAATGAAAATTTTCATTCTCGCGTCCTTGGATCGAATCGGTGCCGCGATGGTCTCGGCCCAAAAGGCTGTCACGGCTCACCCGGACCGGGCACAGGCATTTTTCCTAAAAGGATGGGTTCACGAAAAGGCCGATGAACCGCTTGCTGCGGAAAGATCTTATAGGGAAGCGCTGGACAGGCTTGATCGGCGGGCGAGGCCGACGTTGGGGGCCGATATCCTCAATAATTTAGGGCGTTTACGGGAAATTGCCGGGGACCGGGATGGAGCGATTCGACTGTATCGGCGTGCCGTTCAATGGAACCCCGGCCAGGGGCATGCTCGACGTAATTTGAGTCGTTTGGGTCCCTGACTGGCGAAAATTCGAGAACAACGCAATACTTTCTTTAACCTTGGTTAACAAAAAAGAAACCGAGTAACGGTAAACTGACCGTACACTTTGATGTACGAAGCGGAGTGCTTCACAACTGGATGATTCGACAACAGAGCCGCTCAATTGCTGCCTACGCAGTGCGTGCGCTTTTTAGCGCAGCGCGACCCTTCGCGGTCGCGGCCGTCCTGCTTGCCGCAGTAACCGCTCCTTTTGCCCAGCAGGTTTTCATCGATGGATTATGGGTGAACGATCCTTCCTTGTGCGCGGTTCCCGTCGGGACGTCGAGGCTCACCTGCACGGGTAACGGTACGAATCGTCCCCTGACGCCGGCGACCGGTAATATTTCAAACGACCCGCATATCGAATTCGCCGAGGTTGTTGATACCGCCGCCTGCAACGCGGCAGCACGGCCCGCGGGAACGCTCTCGGCGAATCAGTGCAACAAAAAAGTTGTTCTTTGCACAAAGATCGGCTGGGCCAATACGCAGTCTGGAAACTCCGCCTTTGCGCTGGACTTCGTGTCATTCGAAATTTTCAAATTCGGCCCCGGCTCAAATCCGCTCGCGCCGGAGTCGACTCCGCCGTTACGGACATTTTTCGTGGATAATCCCGGGTTTATCGCGGCGGGTACGGAATCCGCCGGAGACTGTCCCGGAGCGGGAACCGCCTGCGTTCCCATGTGCGTTCTGTGGGACGGCTCGATAAATATTCAAGGGGAATTTGGAAAATCAAACGGACAGTTCGGGTTCCGTGCGACCGTCGCTACAAACCAGACGGGTGCGAGTGGGAATATCAACATTACCCAAACGCGCGCTTTCCCCGGCGGGTTTACCAAGGACAGCGATGACCTTGTTGTCGATGAGAAGCCGATCATCGTGGATTTGACCGACGTTCATGTCGTGCGCACATCACCGACCGTCGTTGGGAATCTGACGGGTGTCGCTGCCGAGCCTTATAACATTACCTACCGCCTGGCTAAAGACGCGACGATGTTTCTCACGATCACACAGGGGGATGGAGCCTTTGTTCGAACCGTTGTTAACGGTCTGCCCCGGGTCGGGGAAGGGATCCCTGCCGGGACGCTGCAAAACGGCGACTCATGGAACGGGCGATTTGAAAATGGGGATCTTGGACCTCCGGGCGTGTATCTCGCAAATCTGCAATCATTTTCGATCGACCAGTTCGGCGCCGATTTGAGTAAGGCGACGACGCGTCAAATTGCGCTCGATACGCTTCAGATTACCGATATTCGCGTGCAGCCGCTTACGGAGCAATCCACCTCTCTTGCTGTTTTGAGTTATCTGCTCACCGAACCCGCGACGGTTTATATCGATATCTATCCTCCCGGAACAGCGTTCACTAACGGCCTCAATAGTTTGAATGATCCCTCTAAGATTCCCGATCTCGACCCCCTGACTAATAACGGGGTTACCAAGAATTTCGGACCGACCCAGCCGCTTGTCCGGCATATTCAAGAGCAAAAGGATTTCCGAAAGTCGGTGATCAGTTTTTGGGACGGGCGGGATAAAGACGGAAAAATTATGCCCGACGGCAACTATGTGTTTGTTGTCTATGCCGCTCTTGGTTCGCAAAACGGCATTGTTTTCACTCCCGGCGGTGCCGGTGATAAGCGGATCTGGTCGACGAATGCACGCAGCGGATTCCTCCCGATCAACCGCGGTCTCGTGACAATCTCCCAGATCGGTCCCGCGTCGACTGTGATCGGTTCGTCTCCCCCTGTTGCGGGTTTGGATCCCTTTACGTTCAGTTATTCCCTATCGCGTGAAGCGATTGTGAGTCTCAAGATTTTCGATTCATCGGGTCAAACGCTTGTCAAAACACTCGTCAAAGAACAGGTGCGTCCGGGCAACTTCCTGAATCGTGAGCGGTGGACTATTCCGACCGATGATCTGGGACGTTATATTTCGACCGGGACCTATTTGGTCCAGCTGACGGCGTCGGATCCATTCTTTCCGGCAAAAGTGTCAACGACAACCGCCCTATTCCCACTGGATCTCTTCCGCATTACAGACCTCTTCTTTTCGCCGCTGCTGACGAAAGCGACCGATGTCGTGACAATCAGCTACCAGCTTTCCCAGCCCATGAATGTGGTTTGGAATATCTATCCTCCCGGGACAACGGTTTCGGGTTCTTCCGCAACCTGGCCTCCTTGCGGACAGTTGGAGGCTCCCACGGGCTGTGCGCAGATTACCAACGGCGGGGTTCCAGTAACTCCGCTTATAACGATTAAGGGTATGCGTCCGGGACGGTTGAAAATTACCGAATTTTGGGATGGCCGCGATGTGTCCGGTTTGTTCATTGCAGACGGTCTTTACATCTTCACCTTGACCGCCGAATCCACGACGACGCCGAAATATTTTGCAACCGATCAAATTATGGGTGCGGTTACTGTCGCCCGCGGTTCGATCGTGTTTCCGGTATTTTCGATCACGCCGACCTTTCCTTCGTTATTTAATTCCAGTCAGACGATCTCGCTGCCTCCGTATGAAGTCGACTATCAGCTGACCCGTCAATCTTCGGTGACGATATCGATTTTGACGACGA
>JBFIEP010000052.1:0-10551 GCA_041603335.1 Elusimicrobiota bacterium
AGTAATTTTTGTTCAAAACCCGCTAGAAAAAAACAGGAGGGTGAAAAAATGCACACACATCGCACGGTTGGAACGATTTGTCAGGTTTGCGGGATTGGGTTCTGGGCGCGGAAAACAGATTTGGTTCGAAATGGAGCTGTGAGGGCTTGTTCAAGGCGTTGTGCGGCCAAACTGCGTTGGAGACATAATCGTCTGCCTCGCGCCCCAAAGCGTGAGGGTCGCGCCTATTCTAGTTCTCGTTGCAGAAGAAATATCGACGCAAATGATTCTGGGAAATGAGGGGAAAATGGAAAAACGACTTTTAAATGTTAAGGAACTTTCAAAGTATCTAGCGATGCCGGTTCCAACGATCTACACATATGTCAGCCTTGGGCGATTCCCCGAAGGGTGTGTTAGGCGGGTTGGAAGGGCGCTGAAGTTTGAAAAGGCGAGGATCGATCGCTGGATCAGCGAGTCAGGTACTTCTTGATGGCCTGGACGATTTCGCTGTTCGCTGAGCGATCTTCTTCGGTTGCTCGTTTGCGAATGGACGCCAATAGCTTCTTTGGGAGCCTCAGGTCGAATCGGGCGGTATCTTTGGGAAGTTGTTGTCGGGCCATTTGTGGGTATTCTACCCTGAAAAATGAGTCTTGCTCAACCTGGTATATGCCGGTATAATACTGGTATGAGCGTATTCCGGAAGCGTGATAGTTGGTGGATTGGTTATAGGGCCTCCGACGGTCGATGGCGCCGAGAGCCCGTGGGGTCGAGCCATAAACTTGCAAAGGAAGTTCATGCAAAACGGGTTGCTGAGGTCGCTGAGCGCAAGCACTATCCTGGTCGAGTTGCTAACGCGCAGACTTTTAACCAGTTCACGGAAAAGTTTTGGGATTTACATGGGCAGTACCTTAAATCTTCAGCCTGGAAATCGATGTTCCCCAGACTTAAAGAATGCTTTGGCAAAAAGAAAATTGGAACGATTTCTCCGGGCGAGATTCAGCGTTATTACAATGAGGTCGCTGATCGAACCAGTTTCCCAACGGCAAACCGTCACCTGACCCTGCTTCATCTCGTTTTCAATAAGGCCAAGTTGTGGGGGGATTTTTACGGAGACAATCCTTGCGGTGGTATCCGTAAAGGTCGTGAGCATAACCACCGACTTCGCTATTTATCAAACGATGAGATTTTGCGCCTTTTTGATCATGCATCGGATCAGATCGTGCCTATGATAACTTGTGCGATCCTTACGGGAATGAGAAAAGGGGAGGTCTTGGAATTGTGTTGGGAGAATTTAGATTTGCAGCGTAAAACAATCCACATTCTGAAATCGAAATCTGGGAAAAAAAGAGAAATCCCGATAATGGGGAGGCTGAATGATACGCTTCTCGCTCTTGGTCCCAAAGAAACTGGATTGGTTTTTACTGTATCAAACAGTACCCGTAGGCGACATTTTAAGAAGGCTTTGCAGGATGCTGGAATCAGCAATTTTGTATGGCATGATTTGCGGCATACTTTCGCCAGTCACTTTGTAATGAGGACACGTAATCTCCCGGCTTTGCAAAGCATCTTGGGGCATTCGACCCCAAATATGACGAATCGCTATGCTCATCTTGCCCCGGAGCATCTGCAAAAGGAAATGGCGGCTTTAGAGGACGCAATCTTCGTCCCGGCGGGGATTCCTTGTCTACCATTGCACCAAGGGTTGCACCAGGCCGATTCTGGACCTATTCCGAAAGTGTGATATACTTGTATTTACCAGCCTAATTGCCAGCGTAGCTCAATGGTAGAGCAATTGTTTTGTAAACAATAGGTTGCGGGTTCGATTCCTGTCGCTGGCTAAATTTTTTTTTGAGCTCTAACCCTGTCGCTTCATCGCCGGCACCGGCAAGGGCAAACCCCGCCGCTAACACCGTTCGCTCGTAATCCCAGCCTAAGTGGAAGGGAGGATTATTTTTTAAATTAGTCAAGTTAACTTGACAAAAATAACAATCCCACCTATACTCTAAATAGATGATAAGTGTAGATGCATTAAGCATAATTACAAAGTCCCGCAACCTGAATCACAGCGATCTCGCCCGCATGGCTGGAGTTTCCCGGCAAGCCGTTTCCCTCTGGTTTAAGAGCGGGACCGGCCGGGTTGATTTGCGCGCCAGCCACTTACTCACACTCTGCGAGAAGTTAAATATCGCGCCGAAAGACCTCTCGACTCCCTTGCCCGAGAGTTCAAAGGAAACCGAGGCAGAGCTGTTGTGGGACCGTCTCTATCCGGATTTGGAATCCTTCGCGGTTGCCGTTGTGCAGGAGGAGCCGCGCGCGCTCGCGAGGCTCGCGGAAGCGTATGGACTTTACGGTGCCGAAAAAGCGGCGGGAAAATGCGCGATAAAAAAATTTAAGGAGTACGAGCGCTATCTCCCGCCCGGCAGGCGGGAAGCGCTGAGAACCGTATGGGAACACCACGATTAGAGCTGGCCGAAAAGGTTCTTCCTAAGCCTTTGCTGAAGGCGATTCGCCATATCTTTTCCCAGGGGATCGGGAAGGGGGCATGGCTTGTCGGTGGAACGGCGCTCGCGGGGTATTACGCGGGGCATCGGCGTTCGGATGATATCGATCTATTTACCGCGTCGGATGGGGATCAGCGCGCCGGGATTCTTGCCGTTGAATCGTTGGCATCGATTGGTGCGGTTCTTAAGCCGAAAACGCGAAGCGCGCAATTTTATCGCGCGAGCGCCGAGCTTGACGGACACCATTTCATCATCGACGTTGCCCTGCACGCGCATCTGCATGCCGAAGGAAAGGGGGTGGCATTGGAGGACGGTGTTGTTGTTGCGGATTTTGAATCGTTGGAAGGATTGAAGGCGGCTGCGCTGGTCAGCCGCTGCGGCGAGAAAGATCTTTTTGACGCTTTGTGGTTGATCGAGCATTCAGCGAATCGCTCTTTGGAAGAGTTTGTTCAGGCCGCTCTTCGGTTCGACGCAGGGGCCGATGCGGAAGGGCTTATCGCTGCGGCGGGTGGGGCGATTGTTTCGAAAGAGGCGTGCGGCTTTTCCGAGACGCCCCGAGATGAGGTCGCTCGGCAACTGGAGCGATTTCGAAAGTCATTGATTCGCGGCTTGAAGGCGATTGCTCAAAAGGAAAAGGCGCCGCCGATCGCCGAACTCTTGCGTCGGGTAAAGAAGCTCTCTCCGTAGCGGTCGATGCGTTAAGCGATTCCGAGCCTGCGCCCCGCAATCCGTCCCACCATCCGAACCCGCTCGCCCCATCCGAGCCGAAGGAAGTTCGTCGCCATGACGCCTTTGGTGAAGTAGGTCTTATTCGAATAGTCGATTGCCGTCTCAACAATGACCGGACGGCCCATACGGGCGTCTTTAAACGCTTTCTCAAGAATCACTTCGACCTTCTCGTCGTCATCGAGTTTGTAGTGCACGCAGCCGGTCGTTTTCGCGAAGTCGGCCGCGTCATAGGTGTGGAGGACGGTGCTGTTTTGCCGGGCAAGTGCCGTGCGCTGGAATTGCGCGATCTGGGCGAGTTCCCCGTCGCGCAGCAGCACAACGACGACACCCACGCCGTAGCGGGCGGCGGTCATGAGTTCAAGTCCCGTCATCAGCAGCGCGCCGTCGCCTTCAAGGGCAATGACGTCCCGCTCCGGGTAGGCGAGTTTCGCCCCGATGGAGGCGGGAACGGCGTAGCCCATACAGGAGTAGTCGACGGGAGCGAGCAACCGATCCGGTGCTTCCAGGCTCAGGTGCTCCATCGCCAGAAAGGTTCCGTTTCCCGAGTCGGCGGTGTAGACGGCATCCTGCCCCGCGAGTTTTTGCAGCGCTGGGAAAAGGACGGACGGGGAAACCCGGTCCTTGGATTTTGCCGCGCGTTGGGACGCCCGTACCGATTCGCGTCCTTCGGAAATCATGAGATGAATCGAGGCGTCTTTTTCACGCGGCTTCAGGAGCGGAAGCAGTTTTTCGAGGAAGGCGCGCGCGTCTGAATGGATTCCGATTTTAGGCTCGTAGTTCGCTCCGAGGGTTTTCTTGTCGAGATCAACGTGAATAAGATTTTCGCAGGGCTGCCATCCGTAGGATCCGGTCGCCACTTCTCCGAAGCGGCACCCGATCGCGAGTACGGCATCGGAACGGTCCAGCAGATCCTTTGCAAACGGCGGTGCGGCGCGCCCGACGGTGTTCCAGAGCCAAAGCGGGTGGCTTTCGCGGATGACCCCTTTGCCTTGGATCGTCGTTGCAACCGGGGCTTGCAGAGCCTCGGCAACGGCCTCGAGAACTCCGGTCGCTCCGGCAGCGCCGCGGCCGGCATAAAGCGCCGGGCGTTTCGCGTTGTTTAGGATGTCGGCGGCGGCCTGGACGTCGTGATCTTCAAGGTTGAAGGCGGGGGCCGGTATGGAGAGGGCCGCGAAGGCCGCTTCAGGATCTCCCACCTCGTGTTTCTGCATAATGAGGTTCGCAGGGATTTCAACGGCCGCCGGGCCGGGAACTCCCGAACGCGCGATGCGAAAGGCTTGGCGGATTGTCGGATAGATGTCTTCCGGTTTTTCTATTTTAACCGCCGACTTTGTTACGGGCCGCAGTATCGCAAGCTGATCAACATCGTGAAGCTGGTAGGCGCGTCCGGTGTCGGTGCGGATGCCCGCGCAGATTACAACCATCGGGACATTATCCAGATAGGCCTCTGCGATTCCGGAAAGCGCATGGGTCACGCCCGCGCCGGGAACGACGTTGATAACCCCGACGCGTTCCCCGGCTGAGCTCCGCGCAAGTCCGTCGGCCATAAAGGATGCCGCTTGCTCATCAGTGACGAGAATCGGGGCGACGCGCGATTGTTCCAGCGCGTCGTAGAGTTCGATGTTGTGCGTGCCGGGGATCCCGCAGGCGAATAGGGCTTTTGCGTCGTCGAGGGCTTTTGCGGCAAGGTCGGCTCCACGGATTCTCATGAATGTCTCCTGGTGAGGGCGGGTTCCTTTTGTACATCGGAAACGACGCCTTCTGCGACCCGGTCGGCAAGGGCCATGATGGTTAGATAGGGGTTGATCCCGGCGGCTTTAGGGAATAGGCTTGCATCGGCCACCCTGAGCCATGGGGCGTCGTGAATGCGCCCCCATGAATCGGTGACGGATGTTTCCGGTCCCAAGCCCATGCGGCAGCCGCCCATAAGATGCGCCGCGGACACCGAGATGGAGCCGGGGCGAAAATCTTTAGGCATGGCAACGGTCTCGCAGCCTGATTTTTTCAGGATCGTTTCCGATCGCCGCGCCCCCGCCTCGAGCGATTTTAAAACGTCTTCGTGGAGGGTGTAGTCGACGACCGGGTTCCCTTTGGAATCGATCATGATTCGATTTGTGCGGCGCGCGGGGTCGTGTGCGAGAATAAGAATCATTTGCAGTCGATCCATCGCTGATACCATCGCCTCGTGTTCGGCGCCGAATCCGGGGATGTTTTTTGCCGCGGTGAACGGGAAATACATGCATGTCTCAAGAAGATGCTTTTCTGAATCCGAAAACTCATCGCAGTAAAAACTTTTGGGATGGCCATGAAAATTCGTTATCGGTTTTTTGTGGCGTCCGGCTAGGATCATCGCCGGGTGAGCGGTGAACCAGCGGCCGAGTTCCTTAAGACGGGAACCGAACCCCGAGCGCAGGAGAAGCGCCGGCGTGTTTACCGCGCCGGCGGCGAGTAGGATGAGCTTAGCCTTGATTCGATAGCGTCCGGGTTTCCAGGGAGTTGAGTTTCCCACTACTTCGGCGCTTAGTGCTCTGTTCTCAACCCGATCCACCCGGCAGTTTGTGATGACCTCAACTCCTGCCGATTCCGCCGCCGGCAACTGAACCCGGTGGGTCCCCTGTTTTGCCCCGTTGGGACACCCTAGGTTGCATAGACCCGCGCCTTTGCAGCCCCGGACGTTAATGGGAAATTGATCGACATGCCAACCAAGATTTTTACAGGCATCTCTAAAAAGCGTGTTGTTTTCGTTTAAGTGATGCTCCGGAATCGGATGGACGCCGTTTTCTTCGGCGCAGCGATCGGTCCGGGCCGAGATATCCTCCCAGGAAAGCCCGGGAACCGCCCAGCGCGAAACGGTCCTCTCGGAAATCTTGATCGATGTCCCGGTATAAACAACCGTGGATCCGCCGTACGCCTTTGCGAAGGCGAGGCTCATGGTCCGGTCTTTCGTCAAAAAACCGCCGCCGTCAAAATAAAGGCGCTGCGCCATTTCGACTTCACGGCCCGTGTATTCCGATTCCTTGAATTTCGGTCCCCATTCAAGAACCGCGATTTTAAATCCTTGGCGGGCGAGGGGGGCTAGGCGCGCTGCGGCTGTTCCGCCGCCTGCACCGGAGCCAACAATAACAATGTCGAACTCCTTATCGTGCATCGAGCAACGCGTTTCCGTCTTTTTGGGGCCGGTAGGAGAACCGATCCGATAATTCGGATTGCCCGTAATAGCCAATGCAAACTATCGTTTTTAGGCCCCAGAAACCCTGACGGAGGTTTCTAATGGGATTAGTTTGCAGCCAGCGCAGGAAACAATCCTGGTTCTCAGGAGAGAGGGATTCGAATGTCCGGCCCCAGCGCAGGATCGGGAGCCAGTGGACGGCTGTCAAAAAAAGGGAGAACTGGGTCTGCATTATCGGCGTTCGTGCGTCGAGCGCGCGGGAAATAAGGGTATGGAAACGGTCCCGACCCGCCTCATCGAGAGAGTCGGAACCCGGCATGATGCGCGATCCCACTGCCTCGAGAATGCTGAGATTTTCTGCCACGGACCATTATCCTAGATTAATCGTTTGCTATTCTACGGGTAATGCGGGCCTTACCCTATATAGCCTTCTTTTTCGCGGGAGCCGCCGCGTTGATGGCAGAGACTGCCTTTCATCGCGCGCTTGTGGCTCTCATCGGGAACACGGCATACGCTGCGGCCGCGACGACCGCTGTTGTGCTTGCCGGGCTTGCGCTAGGCTCCCGCTGGGGAGTGCGTCTTATCGGGGAGCAGCCGCGCGAAGGTCTCCGTCTTTTTGCCATGGTGACGCTGGCGGCGTCGTCTTTTGCGGCGATGTCTCCTCTCAGTTCCTTTGCGCTGGGACGGTTTTATGCGGTAGCCGCCCCTAAGCTCGGGAGCGGGTGGTTCTTGGATGCGATGCGGGTTGTGTTTGCTTCCGTGTGCCTATTCCCGCCGGCGTTTCTTTGGGGTGCGGGGTTTCCTCTTATCGCCCGGGGGGCTGCGGGGCGGGATGATGGACCCCGCCGGCGTGCCCGTTCTGCGGGCTGGCTCTATACGGCCAATACATGGGGTGCCGCGTTTGGGGCTCTCGCCTCCGGCTATGTCTTTTTGCCGGCCTTCGGTGTACTGCGAAGCTTATTTTGCTCGGCCGCGGTTGGAGTTTTGGCGGCGTTTATCGCGCTGTTTTGGGATTCACTCGGACCTGTATTGCGAGGAGAGCCCCGACGGCGCTGGCAGCCCCGGGAAACGACCGCTGAAATTGCCAGGGGTGATTTAGCGGAGGTCGTTGGTCTCGGGCGATTCGGGGTGATCGCGTCCGGCGTTGCAGGGTTTGTGGGACTTTCAGCAGCGATCCTATTAATCCGGCTTGTCATTCTGTTCTTCGGAAATGGCGTTACTGTTTTTCCTTTGGTTGTCGCTGCGGTTTTGTTCGGTGCGGGCTTGAGCGCGGCGTTGGGTTCGACATGGAGCTCTAAAGCGGCACCCGCGCCCGATCGCCTGGCTTCCGTCTTGTCGGCCGCACTCGCCGGGTCGGCTGCTATGGTGATCGCCCTTCCATTTTTATTGTCAATGGTTGCCGTGCTCATGGGAGAGGGGGCGTTCGCGGGGCGGCCGTTTTGGACCTTGCTGGTCTTGATCGCCCCGTACTTAATGCTCGGAGCCTGCGTTCCTTTTGCTATACGCCTGAGAACCGCGTGCGGAAGCCGAGCCGGGCAAGCCGCTGGAAATTTATATGCGGCAAATATGGCTGGAGGAGTCCTCGGGGCTGCCGCGGGGAGCTTTTTTATTATCCGGGTCTTTGGGCTTCAAGGCGGTTTTTGTTTCCTTGCAGCGGTTTGCGGGGCCGCGGCGGCATTTGGATGGAAATTGTCCCGTGGAACCATTCGGGCTTGGCGATGGCGTGCGTGCGCCCTATTCACGGTCGTTGCGTTGGTTCTTTCCGTATGGGAGCCCGGCGGATTGAGCGGTCTCTATTTAAAGCGGCTTTCCGGACCGATTCCGGCTAAAACCCTTCTGCATGAAGACGGCCGTCGAGCAACCTTCAGTGTCCTCGAAATGCCGGGATTTCGCAGCCTCTTTATCAACGGGGTTGAGGAAGCGTCCACCCGTTTCTTTCATGTTCAGGCGTTTAAGCTCTTGGGAGTTTTACCCGCTGCGCTGCTTGAAGACGATGTTCCCAAGCCCGCGCTTATGATTGGGTTCGGCTCGGGTATCGCGGCCGGGGCGGCGCTTCATTCGGGACTTATCGGAACGCTGGATATTATCGATATCAATTCCGATATTGAGAGGATTAATTCGCTGTTTAAAGTTGTCAACGGCGACCCGGTGCATCATCCGAATTACCGATTTACGGGAGATGACGGTCGGCATTACTTAATCCGTCGTCGTGGAAAATGGTCCTTGATCCTTGCCAATGCTACGCAGCCCTTTGCACATGAGAGCTGGGCACTCTATACCGCCGGGTTTTATCGGCTCGTGAAGTCACGCCTGACAGAGAATGGAATTTTTGCGGAATGGATTCCGACTTCGGAGCTTCCGGGTGATGCCTTTCGTTCGCACGTGCGGACGTTTCAATCCGTCTTCCCCCACGTGTCGCTTTGGAATATTCCCGGTTCGGGACAATCCTTATTGATTGCGACGCCGAAGTCTCTGCAGGTGGATAAGGATAAGCTGCAGGCACGTCTTAACCGTTTTACCCCCGAGGTGGATGGGGAGGCCTATCAGATTTCGAGGGCCGAGGATTTTGAAAAATATTTTGTGGCAAGCGAGGATGGATTACGCAAATACGCAGGGTCGGGCCCAATTGATTCCGATGACCGCCCTTATTTTCAGAACTTGGCTTTGGGTCGACCGGATGGGCCGGGGTTGGATTTCTCTAAAATACAGGAGAGTCTTTTCGGGAATGAGCACCGCAATGCGGTTTCCGGAGCCCTCCGCCGTTATCACGCCTACGCCGATTTGACTGCTCTTGCAGATGCTTATGCCCTTGATCCTAATGACGGCAACGTGCGTTATCACGCACAGGGAGTTGCCGGGGATGAGTTTGAAAAAGAATTCGCTGAAAAAACAGAATGGCTCAACAAGCTCAATGAAGCGGACCCTGCCCTGGACATTTTGGCCGAGCGTATCCGGCTTTCTTTTGAGCTTGGAGACATCGATGGGACGCTCTCGTTGATTTCTCAAGCGGCCAGGGCGAAGTTGAAGGATGAGAGGTTTCCCAGGCTTGCGAAGATGGTTCAGGAACAGCGGCGGGTCCAGGACGCACGGACGCGGGGGCAAGTCTTGAAGCGGCTTTCCCGGTATCGGAATAATTACGCCGCTCTCGAAAGCCGTGGGTATCGTTTGTTCGCGGCGGGTGATTTTAAAGGCGCACGGGCGGCCCTGCATGACGTTCTTTCCCTCTATCCGGAATCAACGAGCGCGTTTGTGAATTTAGCCGATTTAGATGTCCGGGATGGGGATGCTGAAGGTGCCGAGGCGAATTTAAGGCGCGCCCTCAAGATAAACCCGTTTTGTGATACCGCTTTACGCCGTCTCGTGGGAATGTATGCCGCGCAAAAACGAACCGTACGGTCGGAGATTTTGAAAAAGCGGATACCGTTGAACTCCGATCGTCCGCGGTATTATCCTTGCGGTGAGTTTTGCCGTCCTTGGGCGGAGTCATGGGTGGCGGCTGGACGGCCTTAGGCTTCCCTGTTATAATCGGAACTGCTGGAAAATGAAACACTTTTCACTGAAAAAATCAGGCGCTGCGGCCCTTCTGGGGGCGGTATTGCTGACCGGGTGCAACCCCCCGGATTATATCGCGTACCGCTCCGAGGCTGGTGATTTTCTAGCCCAGGTTCCTTATGGTTGGAGTGTTTACCTCGACCGGCAGGCCGATGATTATCTGGCGTATACCTTTATTGGCCCTTTCGAACCGGATTTCTATCGCGGAGTTCCTTCCCTTAGTGTCCGTTGGTACAGCACCGGGGTTACGCATAAGATGCGCATGGGGTTGACCGAACGATATTCGTCCCCGGATGACTATATTCGCAAGACATTGAGAGAGGTTTACGGGCAGGACCGTTTTATGAAGGTCGATGTCCACGATCTTCCTATCGCAGGGTGGGTCGGAAAACACTTTGTTGTCATTTCACCGAAGGATGTCGAACGATCTACGCGTTTTGGTGTTTCAACCGAGCGCGGAGGGAAGCGCCGCGTGGTGCTTCGTCAGCATGAGTATGCAGTGCTTCCAATGGATACCGGTTTTTACGTGTTCATTTATCCGGCCACTTACGGCGGGTTTTCAAAGTATGCGGACCGCTTTGAGCACCTTGTAAAAACCTTCCAGGTCCTCAAGGACGGACC